>NZ_AUNJ01000297.1 GCF_000447775.1 Bacteriovorax sp. DB6_IX | reverse complement strand
AATCAATATTTCAGAGAACAAAACGCTTGTAGATAAAAGAAGAGGCCCTTTTAAAGGGCCTTTTTTATTTCTTATAACGAAAGTAGATCTTTAGAAAATCTCTTGGGACCATTAAGAAGTCAATCCACTTTATCTTCGATTGCTCTATATCAGTCCACTTCGATAGTGGCATCTCATAGACTTGCTTATAAAACTCTTTAATTCCAAAGTAATCTTTTAAACGATAGAAGATCTCAACGTCAAACATCCATTTGGTAGAAAACTCTTTCTCGAAAAGAACTGGCACTAAGTCTTTTTTAAAAATTTTAGCTCCACACTGAGTATCGTAAATGGGAAGTCCCAGCAGTAAGCTTGCTAATGTTGCAAAAAAACGGCCTATATAATGCCTTATTGAACTTCGCTTTATATTACCACCAATTCTTAATAAACGAGAACCAAAGACAAGGCCATAGTCCCCTTCATTCATCTTCCTAAGCATGGAATCAATTTCACTTAGGGGTGTTGCCATATCCGCATCAAAATACCCATAGAGAGAACAGTCAAAATGTTGAGGAATATGAGAGACACCTCTTCTAATGGCCTCGGCCTTTCCAACATTCTCGTTAATATCCAAGAACTGAACTCTTTGATGGTTTATACTTCTTAGGATCTCTAGAGTATTGTCTGTACTTGCATCGTTAACAAAGAGTAAATAATAGTGATCTCTCTTTTCAATGAACTCGATAAAGGCCTTGATAGAGAGTCTTTGGCCTTCATTGTAACAGGGAATGACGAGACAGATATTCTTATTCATAATTTACCTTTAAAAGTGTAGCTTCATGCTCCTTCATAACAACAGTCGCATCAAGCAACTCAATTAAAGGCCCTCTCTCTTTCTCATTTACTACCAAATAACAGATATCATATTTTTGATAGACCTCTTTCTCCATTTTAGCATGAATAAGTTTTTTAAATATTTCAAATGATGATTGTGGATAAATAACATTTCTTCCATCAATTGCGATCTTTGACTCTAATATTGAAAGATGTGATCCATACTCCCAATCATTGAGAATAGCGCATCTCTCTGCTTTACGATCTAAGTAGGAGACTATTTTTGGAATACCACCATGTGACCACAACCTCATTTGAGGAAAGAGACTTTTCTTAACAGGTCCAAAACTAAGAATAGTTAGAACTATTAAAATATAGAAAGCTGGCCTAACTTTAGCATGATTAACAGATTCTCTTTCAATCTTAATAAGATCTAATGACTTAATCACATAGGGTAAAGAAAAGATAAAATAGATAAAAACACGCCCCGAAAAAAGTGTTGCCAACATAAATGGCGCAAAATAACAAAGGCTTAAAACATTCTTAAGTCCAATAACTTTTGATCGAAGCCAAAGTAAATGTAAAAGGACAGCACTTACAAGTATATAAAGAGGAAAGATATCTTGTTCAAAGATAGGCCTATACTCCATCATCATACGCACCTTAGAGATTTCAATATTCTTCGCATGAAATTCTAAAATCTTATACCCATAAGGATTGCAGCCGATTAGAGCTATCGCTAAAATAGAAAGAGCGAAGCATTGGAAAAAGCTTCTATAGTCCTTATGAAGAAGTTGGCCAAGCCCTCGTGTTCCCCACATAACAAAGAAGAGAATAAAAGAACCATGTAGATTCAACCAAAGAAGGAAAATAAGAATGACCCAAAGGTAATCTACTTTTTCTAACTCTCTCTTTATGAGAAAAGAAAAGTTTAAGACAAAGGGAAAGAGAGAAAGAAAGCCTGGTCTTTCCGAACAAGAGACAATAATTCCAAAAGTCATCAGATAGAGAAAGAAGCGCGAATAGGTACTGGCATTCCCTACCGTCTCTCTAATTGTTCTTTCATAGGTCATCGTCAGTAAAACGAGGAGAGCGACGTGATGAAAGCTTACCAACCCAAAGTCCCCAAGTGACTTATGGAGATAATAATAAAGAATTGAAATAAGATAATTAGAGAAACCAATACTTTGAGTTTCGAGAAAGGTGAAAGGAAATTGAGGAAGAAAACTCCCCTGTTCGATTATTAAGCGACCTGACTGAACCCAATTCCAAAGATCAAGTGGATAGTAAGGGCCTTTAACAAAAGCAAAGAAAGGCACTAGGATCAGTAAGAAATAAAAATAAGGGTTTCTCTTTTCATCCATAAATTAAGAAACTCTCCCCCCCATGAAAAAGACATGGAGGGAATAAAGTTATTATCAGCGTCTTAGAAACGGTATAGCGCTGATGCCCAAGTAAACCCAGAACCAAAAGCGGCAGAGGCCACAAGCATACCAGGTTTTAGTTTACCGGCCTTAACAGCATCATGCATTCCAAGTGGAATCGTTGCTGCTGTTGTATTTCCGTATTTTTGAATAGTATTGAAAACCTTCTCTTCAGGAATATTCATCACCTCAGCAATCTTAGAGTTAATTCTTAAGTTGGCTTGGTGAAATAAGAATAAATCGATATCATCAATTGTTACCCCTTGCTCTTTACAAAGGTTTGTTAAAGACTCAATCATTCTTTTTACGGCATGAACAAAAACGACCTTTCCATTCATCTGTGGATAATGAAGACCCTCTTCAAACATCGCCGCATCAAATCTATTTTCTGAATCAAAACCAGTTCCTGGTCCAGGAAGCCATAATTCTTTAGCATAACTTCCATCAGCATGAAGATGAGCATCAATAAAGTGCCCTTCTGTTTTTGCATCGCTTACTTCAGTCGCACTCATAATCACAGCACCTGCACCATCACCAAAGAGAACACCAACATTTCTTCCCTCTGGAGTTCGATCTAAACCTTTTGAGTGAACTTCTGCACCAACAACAAGAATATTCTTATGAGAACCTGATTTAATAAACTTATCCGCAATCGACATGGCATAGATAAACCCTGTACATTGCTGTCTAATATCAAGGGCAGGAATTTCAGGAATACCTAGTTTGGCCTGCAGGAAACAACCAGAACCAGGAAAGTCATGATCCGGTGAAAGTGTTGCAAAGATAATCATGTCTACATCAGACTTATCAAGACCAGCATTTGCAATGGCCTCTTCAGAAGCTTTAACTGCAAGATCCGAAGTCCCTACATTCTTATCAACCCATCTTCTTTCTACAATTCCCGTTCTTTGCTGAATCCACTCATCAGAAGTATTCATCATTTTTTCAAGGTCGTGATTTGTAAAAACTTTCTCAGGAACAAAAGATCCCACACCAATTATCTTACTAGATAAAGCCATATTCCATCCTTTTCATTTTTATATTTAATTAGCATATCATCGAATGAGTTGATTAACAGCTACTATTAATATTTTCTGCCCCTATAGTAAAGTAAACAGCTCTGTTAACTTGTTAATTTTCTTGATTTTTTATTGGCCTTTCGTTTTTTTCTTGATAGACTAAATATATTCCAAGGAAGGAATTAAAAATGTCTAAGCTTAGACACCTTATGGTGACCGGAACATTCTTTTTATCTCACTATGTTCATGCTTCTCTTGATCAGTATGAATATTATCCAGAGACTCTTGTTAAAAGTATTGAAACACTTGCAAAACAAGGAAGCCTTAAACAAAATTTAAGAATTGTTATTTCCAATGATCAGCGTGCAGATATGACTTATAAGATCGCACGTCGCTATCTCTTTGGACAACTTCACTTACAAACAGATAGTGCAGGAAACTATTACGTTAAAGACAAGTACTGCAATATTAAGTACACCGAAAAGCATAGTGTTGGGCCAAATAGAATCCCAAATGCGAACTACCTTAACTGTGAGCACACTTGGCCACAGAGTCGATTCAACCCAAGCTTCTCAAAAGAAATGCAAAGAAATGATCTTCACCACCTCTTTCCAGTTAAGAGCAATGTGAACTCGGTCAGAAGCAATAATATCTTTGGTGAAGTTCATGGGGAGATTGCAGCAAGAGACTGTGAAGACTCTAGAAAAGGAACAATCAACTACAAGAATGAAAGTAGCAAGGCCTTTGAACCGCCAACGAATCATCGAGGAGATGTCGCAAGGGCCCTATTCTACTTCTCTGTCAGATACAACTCTCCTATCAGCGAAAGTGAAGAGTATTACTTAAGAAGATGGCATAGAGAAGATCCTGTTTCTCAAGAAGAGATGAAGCGCAATGAAGAAATCTTCAAAATCCAGAATAATAGAAATCCATTTATTGATGACGAAACATTAGTATCTCAAATTAAAGACTTCTAATTATGACTAAAATTCTAACTCCATTTATTCTAGTTCTTCTGATGAGCTCTTGTAGTTCTATCCAACCAATTACAACTCGAAAAAAGCCTCTTACTGAAAGAGAGAGAATACTCGAGTACTACCGAAGCCTCAGGGAAATGGACCAGAACTCTCAGAATTCAAAGAGATATATAAAGTCTAAGAAAGTCACCTATGTTCCCAAAAAACCACGTAGGCCAAAAATTAAAATGGTGGATATCAAAGAACAACGCATTGAGATTGAGCAAAACCTCGTCTACTACTGCATGGAAAATAGAAAGAGTTCTCGTTTCAGTGACGACTCACCATGTGAGAGTTATGCTCAAGATATTTACAGTCAATGTCAGGATGATTTTATTGATGGAGATGCGAGACTCACACGTTGTGTGAAGTCTCGCTTAAAATGATTCACTAATTTTTTAGTGTTTCTTCTTCTTTCTCAGGTTGTACAGTAACTTGTACTTCCTCTTCTTGGTGATCCCCCTTCGCCGGGAATGCTTTTCTCATACTGAGGCTTTCAAGTTCTTTTTCTTCCAACCTGAACCTTTCGCGTAAACTCATCTTTACCTCCTTATACTCGTCAGATCTTGCATTCTACAAAATCAATATTATAAGTTTACATTCAAATGACCGTTAGTCAAGTGAATGTAAGAATATGTCACATACTTACAAAATAGACACTGTCTAGACAGCTACACATTTTCATGGAATATGCTAAAATAATCTACATGAAGAGGATTTTAATAAAAACAAAAGTTTATGGTCGCCCAAGTGAAATTATGAAAGGTTTCACCAAGGACCTCTTGTTAAAATTAACTCCTCCAATGATTAGCGTGGAATTAACTCGCTACGATGGGAATAAGTTAAACGATGAGATACACATTGTCAGCTCTATTTTCGGAAGTTACCAATCTTGGGTAAATTTTATAAGCGACACGCACGAAAGTGAAAAGCTGATCTATTTCACAGATACCGCAAGAGAGATGCCATCACCACTTACGAGTTGGGAACATAAACACAAAGTTCAAATGCTAGATGATAAGTACTCATATATCATTGATGATATCCGCTATGATACGGGAAGTAAGCTTATGAATAATCTTATCTACCCTCTTCTCTATGCGTTTATGTATTATCGCAAACCAATTTATATGGACACCTTTAATGAACAAGAGACAAACTTGTAGTAAATGCGCTCGTCCACAAAAGTTGTGTTACTGCCACCTTATCAAGAATTTAAAGACAGAGAGTAAACAGCTTATTCTTAGACACTTTAAGGAAAAGGATCATCCCTTTAATACGGCAAAAATGGCAGAGATGTCCCTTTCTGATTGTACAATTTTAGATAGTGATGACCCCAATTTTACCAATGAAATTAGTGATTTTATAACTAAGGAAAATCCTTTTCTTCTCTTTTATACAAGTGAGTCAAAAGAGCTCGAAGAAAGCTTAAATGAGATACCTTCAAAGAACTTCATCGCACTTGATGGAACTTGGGACAAGGCCAAGAAGATTCTCTTTTCAAATGAGTCCCTATCAAAGATTCCAATCTTCCATTTAAATCCTAAGAGTGAAACGATCTATAGACCAATTAGAAAGGCCTGTGCAGAAAACTTCATCAGTACGGTTGAGGCCATAAAAGAGGCCATCGAATTAATTGAGAATAGAAATGATTTAGAGGAATTACTCGAACCGTTAAGATTTACTGTTCAAGAACAATTGAAATACCAAAAAAAAGGGCCTTCATAGAGGCCCTTATTTAATTAAGCTTTTTTCCAAGACTTACACCAACCACATGCCGAAACATACTTATTGGCCATCATAGGACAAGGCGCATATCCACCAGTTTCTTTCGCTTTCTTGTACCACTTACAGTTTGCACAAGTTGAACCGGCCTTATACTTCTTGTTTCCTTTTGCATCAGCAGCATTTAGAACATAATCAAGTCTTGATTTATTCTTTGCTACTTTCTTACCTGCAGGAGCAGCTCCAACTTTACAAGCCGCTGCAAAAGCTTCTCTAGCTGCAACAAATGTTGATACACTCATTAGTGCTGTTTTAAAGAAATCTCTTCTTTTCATTATAATCTCCTTAAAGACTCTATCGTTTCCAATTTTTTATCGTTTCTTAACACCAAAGATAGCATAAATAGCACCTAACGTATATTGACATAGATCATACAAAACCCTTTTTTTTCAATACTTTAAAACCAAACAATTGTTCGAAAAGCCAAACAGAAAGTGGTGATATAATACCTCTATGAAACTTCTTACTGTGCCAAGAATATCACCAGAAGATAAATGCCCGTACCTTGAAAATCTCAATGAGTGTCATGAATTCTTCTTTGCAGAACAAATAAAAAAAGATGAGATGGACTTTCTCTTGGCAAAGGGATGGCGAAAATTTGGTCAATTTCTCTTTCGTCCACGCTGTCCAAGTTGTAGCAAATGCATTCCCTTGAGAATTTTGACAAAGGAATTTGAATTTAAAAAATCAGTAAGAAGAATCATTAATAAGAATAGTGATATCGAGGTTGTCTTTTCTCCACTAACCTACCGAGAAGATCACTTTAGAATTTATCGCAAACACTCTGACTCGCGCTTTAATGACAAACAAATAGAGCGTGAAGAAGATTATATTCAAACCTTCTATACCTATACAGGCACTCAAGTCATGAGTGAGTTCTTCTTAGACGGTGAGCTCGTAGCCTTTGGTATTCTTGATAGAGGAAGCCACTCACTTAGTAGTGTCTACTTTGTCTTTGACCCTGACTATGCAAATCGAAGCCTAGGAAAGTTTGGAATTATTAAAGAAGTTGAATACGCCAGACATAAGAATATGTCTTACTACTACTTAGGTTATTGGATAGAAGAGAATAAATCCATGCGTTATAAGTCCGCATTCAAGCCCTATGAAACCTATAATTGGTTAACGAAGGTTTGGACGAGACACGATATGGCGGAAAGTTAAATTAATACGAGCATCTGTCTTCTTCTGAGTTTTATTTAATTGGTGCTTCCAATTGTGCTGAAGAGGGCCACTCATAATAAGAAGGCTCTTATCTTCTAATTCTAGCTCAACTTTCTCTACACCCTTGTCACTCTTGTGCTTAAAGACAATCTTTCGAGTTTCACCAAAACTCGCTGATGCGATAGTTGGAGTCGCTCCAAGTTCTTTTTCATCATCACTATGCCAAGCTGCATAGTCCTTTCCATCACGATAGAGATTACAAAGGCACGAGTTGAAAACTAATCCCAACTCACCCTCTATATATTTTTTTATCTCTTCTAGATTTGATTCCCAATCCAGACGCTCCATCTTGATACCTGAATAAGCGTATTCAGCCCCTTTATCACCGTACCAAGCCTGAAGCCTTGGAATATTATGAGTCTTACCGTAAAGAGTGATCTGATCTTGTCTCCACGCGATTAGCTCCTTGAATTTCTCAAAGAGATTCTCTTGAGAATAATTTGAAAAAAAGTCAGGATAGTAAATCGCCTCACCATCGTGATCGATAACCGTTAACTTGTCCTGATTTCCAAACATATCAAATTGCATAACCTAACCGCATAAGTATTTTAATTAATAATTTGAGAGAGGAATTCCTTCGTTCTTTCATGCTGTGGATTATCAAAGAATTCATGAGGAGTATTCTCTTCAAGAATTTGTCCCGCATCCATAAAGATGACTCTATCAGCGACTTCCCTTGCAAATCCCATCTCGTGTGTCACACATAACATGGTGATTCCTTCTTTTGCAAGATCCACCATAACATCGAGAACCTCTTTTACCATCTCTGGATCAAGCGCCGATGTCGGTTCATCAAAGAGAAGAACTTTAGGTTTCATACAAAGGCTTCTTGCAATCGCTACACGCTGCTTCTGTCCTCCAGAGAGCTGACCTGGGTACTTGTGGGCCTGATCTGCAATCTTAACCATTTCAAGATACTTCATGGCCATATCATTGGCCTCTTTCTTCGGCATTTTACGAACACGAATTGGAGCTAAGGTAAGGTTCTCCAAGATCGTAAGATGGGGAAAGAGATTGAAGTGCTGAAAAACCATTCCCACTTCTTTTCTAATAGACTCAATATTTTTAACATCAGAGTTTAAAGGAATATTCTCAACAACAAGGGAGCCTTTTTGGAACTCCTCTAGTCTATTAATACATCTGATCATGGTAGATTTCCCTGAACCAGAAGGACCACATATAACGATCTTTTCACCCTTTTTAACTGTTAAATTGATATCTTTTAACACGTGAAAATCATCGTACCACTTATTTAAATTATTTATTTCATCATATTTTCCATATTATCTTTCCTTCATTCCAAATTCAGATTCTAACCCTTGAGAGTATTTTGACATCACATAGCAAAAGACAAAGTAAATCAACCCTACAAAGACATACGCTTCAAGTGAAAACCCTAGCCACTCAGGATCTCTTAACGCTGTCTTTGTCGTATTTAAAAGATCAAAGAGTGCGATAATAAGAACAAGAGAGGTATCCTTAAACATTCCAATGGCAGTATTAACTGTTGGCGGGATGACAATTCTAATGGCCTGAGGAACAATGATGAGTCTCATTGTATCAAAGTAACTTAGACCAAGGGTATGAGCCGCTTCATATTGACCTTTATCGATAGAGGCCAGTCCTCCCCTAATAACTTCTGCCATATAAGCAGAAACAAAGAGGATAATTGCTATTTGAGCTCGCAGTAGTTTATCAAAATTCACACCTTCAGGAAGAAAGAGTGGAAACATGACAGAACTCATAAAGAGAACTGAAATGAGGGGAACACCACGAATAAGCTCAATGTAGAGAACACTTAATGTCTTTAAAATTTTAAGATTTGACCTTCTTAATAGGGCCAAAACAATACCAAGAGGATAAGAGAAGATAATCCCGATTGTTGCAAGCATAAGAGTGAGAGGAAGCCCACCCCACTTATCATTCGTGACAATAGGAAGACCTAAACCTCCTCGCATGAGCCAGAAAAAAAGAGTAAAGAAGCCAAACCATGTGTAGACTAATTTCTTAGTCCAGCGCTCTGGGATACGTGAATAAAAAAGTGTTCCAAACAATAGAAGCATCGCTAGCGTCGGTCGCCACAATTGCCCATCAGGATAGAACCCATAAATAATGAATCGCACCTTCTCAAAAAGAAATGGAAAGCAAAAGCCATCAGCTTGACGACAAGTTGCGGCCGTTCCCGTCCAAACACTATTGACTAGTAACCAAAGAAATATCTTTTCTATTGCCTTCCATAAGAGTGCCAATATAAATATTGAAATCACCGAGTTGACTGGAGTATTGAAGAGATTCTTCTTTAACCATTTTGGAAAGTCATTTATAAATGATTGTATCATCTCTTACCTCTCCACCAATGCAAATTTCTTATTAAACCAATTCATGAAAATTGATGTTAATAACGAGAAAGTTAAATAAACAATCATAATCATAAATACACATTCAACGGCCTGTCCTGTTTGATTCATCGTCGTATTTGCAATAGAGACAAAGTCAGGATAACCAATGGCCACGGCCAACGAGCTATTCTTTGTGAGATTTAATACTTGAGAAGTTAATGGTGGAATCATCACTCTAAGGGCCTGTGGCAAGATAACTATTTTAACCGTATCTCTTTGCGAAAGCCCTAGTGAATGTGCGGCTTCCCACTGACCTTTTGAAATTGATTGAATCCCGGCCCTTGTAATCTCAGCATTAAAGGCCGCTGTATAAATGACCAGTCCAACAAAGAGCGCGGTAAACTCTGGCGTGAGAGTATATCCCCCGTTGAAATTAAAACCAACAAGTTTTGGAATCTCAAATTCTGTCGATGCCCCGGTTAAGGCCCAGATAAGAATAGGTATTAAGAAGATCGTATAATTTAGTTTTTCCCAAAGTGGCTTGGCCACACCAGTTTCAATTTGCTTTAAATCTCTCTTTCTCTCCATGAAGAAAAAGATAATGAGGGCCACAATGAATCCGAATAGTGAAAATCCGTAATTCGCAGTATTGACAGGAAATGGAATATTGAGACCTCTGTTAGAGAGATAGACTGAAGGAAGAATCTCCATTGCCTGTTTTACAGCTGGAAGAGCTTCAGTAAGAAGAGCATACCAGAAAAAGAGCTGAAGTAATAAAGGGATATTTCTTACAATTTCAATATAACTACGACATAGCTTCTTAACTAACCAGTTATTAGAAAGATGCCCAAGACCAATCAGAACACCTAAAGTTACAGCAAAGATATTTCCTAAAATTGAAACCTTTAAAGTATTGAGAACCCCTACCCACAAGGCCTTTAAGTAAGTATCATCAGACCAATACTCAACAAGAGCTTCTCCAATATCAAAACCAGCTTCTAGCTCAAAGAAGCCAAAACCTGTCGCGATATTCTGTTTTTCTAAGTTGAGTTGGGTATTATGAAAGAGATAGCCAAAAATGGCCAAGACTAAGAAAAGGCCCGAGGCTTGTATCAGCAGGGCCCTTTTCTTTTCATCACGTAATAAATTAAACATCAATGAAATCCTATCTAAATGGCGGTGAATACATTAGTCCACCATCAGTCCATAGGGAATTGAGTCCTCTTTTCAATTTTAGTGGACTATTGATTCCAATATTGGCCTCATAAATTTCACCATAGTTTCCTAAGAGCTTAACAACGTTATAGGCCCATTTTTCATCAAGACCAATAGACTTTCCAACACCAGGTGTTCTTCCTAAGAATCTTTTAATTCTCGGATCTTTTGATTTCTTAAAAGAGTCTACGTTCTTAGAGTTAAGTCCAAGTTCTTCGGCCTGAATAAGTGCAAACATTGTCCATTTCACAATATCAAACCATTCATCATCACCCTGTCTCACGGCTGGAGCAAGAGGTTCTTTTGAAATAATCTCTGGTAAAATAACAAAGTCCTCAGGATTCTTAAATTTACTTCTTTCAGAAGCTAGACCTGAGGCATCTGTTGTCAATGCATCACATCTTCCTTTAACAAATGATTGAACTACCTCGTCATTACTTTCAAAAACAACCGGCTTAAGTTTCATACGGTTGGCCCTAAAGTAATCAGACACATTAAGCTCAGTTGTTGTCCCCTGTTGAGTACAAACACTGGCTCCATTCAATTGCTTAGCACTTGTAATTCCCGACTTCTTACGAACCATAAACGCCTGACCATCGTAATAAAGAGGCGTCGTAAAATTCAGCCCTGTCGAAGTATCACGAGTGAGAGTATTCGTCGTATTTCTTGAAAGCACATCAATCTCTCCCGATTGAAGGGCCGTAAATCTTTGCTGAGCATTTAGGGAAACATATTTAACCCTTGAAGCATTACCAAAGACAGCAATAGAGAGGGCCTTACAAAAGTCAACATCGATTCCTTTCCAATTACCTTTACTATCTGGAAACGAGAATCCAGGAAGTCCTGTTGAAACTCCACATTTAAGATTTCCTCTTTTCTTAATGGCATCAAGTGTTTTACCAGCAAATACGCTACTACTTAAGAGCGCTAAAATTAATAGCTTCTTCATATATTTCTACCCCTTATTGAGAATTGTGCACCTCTCTATTTTATACGAACAATATTAAATACTTAAAGAAGATTATGTCCGAGTATGCCAGTAGGATATGGCAGTGCCTTAATCGACTCAAACAAGATAACTAGCTGATTTTTATGAAATAAGACTTCATAACCTAGGGAAAATAGCCGATAAAACTTAAAATATTGTTATATCGTTTAATTTGAGGAGTGCCTATGAAGGCAAAGACATCATTAAACCACATTCTTAAAAAACTTGTTTCAGTCGCTTCATGTGTGGCGCTACTATCACTGCAGCCAATCTATGCGCAGGAGAACCCAGCCCCACAAGAAACTCAGGAAACAACTCAAGAATCCCCTGCTCCAGCAGCACAGGCCGAAACACAAGAAGAAAGTAGTGATCTTGAAGGCCAGACTTCCAATGAGGCCAACTACTGTATGGACTCTCCCAAAGCGGAAGTTCAAAACCAAATTAAGAGTTGTGAGAAACAGAACCTCAAATATAACTGTCACCTTCAACGTTGTGTCTCACACACAGATAATGAAATTTATAATGAAGAATATAATGACTGTAATGCTTATAGCAGTGAAGCTGAAAGAAATGACTGTAAGGACAATCTTAAAAGTGTGACCAATGAGATTGACTCACACAATGCTAATGTTGCAGATAATAAGAAAACAGCTAATGAGAATAAGAAAAGTGGAATGATGGAGAATGCCGGTCTCGCAGTTGATGCTGGTATGACTGTTTATCTGGGAATGATTCTGCTTACAGATGTTCCCTCTCCTACTTGTATTTCAGGAAATGTTTCACTCGGTGTTTCGGCCCTAGCTCTTATGTATAAGTTAACAGCAAGAGATAAGTACAAAGCGAAATTTAAGGCCGCCGTCAATATGATGAAGAATATTGATAAGAGTGATAAGAAAGGTTGGAACCACAACACCCAAGTGGCGACTGTAGATATGGAAATCAAGGCCTTGAAACTTATTAAGGAAGCGGCCGAAGAGAAAATGAAATATCACAATACTCTTAAAACAATGAGTGCTGTGACTCTTACTATCGCGACAACTGAGGCCATTATTTGTTCTATGCCCTACAGTGGTTGTTCGGCCAATGTACCATGTGCCATCAAGACAGCAGCTTTTTCAGCAGCAGGACTTGCTCTAGAAATGCAGGCCTATAACGGAATTAAAGGAAAAAGAGATGATGCTGTGTACGCCATTCAAGAGGCCACGAAACTTAGAACAAAACTGCAAAGTCTATACAATATAGATAAAGACTCAATGATAATGCAAAACCCACAACTGGCTGCAAGTGGTGTGGGACGTCTTCAAATGGCAAAGATCAATACTCTAGGCAATAGCTTTGAAACTCCAGATGGAAAGCAGCCCAAGTTAAAATCATGTATGTCTAAAGAGGGTGAACCTTCAACTTGTCCATGTGCCGGTGGTGCCTGTAAGAAGTTTAGCTTCGATTTACCAGGAAACTCAGGTCTTGAGGCCTCTGTTGCCAAGAAGCTAGGACTTCAACAATATGAGCAAGGAATGAACTCTACCGCCAATGGAAATACAAATGGACTAGACTTCGCTTCAGATCCTAAGAGACTTGCCCTTGCAAGTGCCGTAAACGACAGGCTTTTAAAGAAGGCCCTTTCGATGAAAGAGCTTAAGAAATACAAAGACACTCTTCAAAATATTAAAGATGGTGTCAATTCAGCAGAGGACTTAGGAAAGCTTGCAAATATCGCCTCACCTATCCAATCTGCTGCTCTAGCGCACAGTCTTGGTTACTCATCTTCAGATTTTGGTATGGGAAAAGTCGGACTTGGTGATGTTAAAGATAAAACTGCAGATGCCCAAGAAAAGGCCAATAAAGATGATGCGAAAAAGGCCAAGGCCACGGCAACTTTTGCGGGAAAATCTTCTTTAAGTGATCTTCAAAAGAGACTTAAGGCCCTACAAGATGGACTGAATTTAGACGATTTAGAGGGGCTTGATGTTGATTCGACGAATAATAAACTCGCCAATGGAGAGCTTGTAGACAAAGGTCTAAAATCAGGAAGTTTAGAAGTCGATACGGAACAAGCTGTTGTTCACCCTGACGAGAAGATTTCAATCTTTAAGATTATTACAAACCGCTACAATATTTTAAGAGCAAAGAAAAGATTCGCGAAATAAACTGCTATACATAGCTGGTGCTAAAAACCATTCAAAATTAATAAAATTGAATCAAATAGTGACAAGGGGCTTTAAAGCTCCTTGTTATTTCCTATAGATACCCAAAGCTAAAAATATTCATCTTGCATAAAGCAGTTATGCTTTATAACTGCCCAATTTCTACCTGTAATTCTTCCTCTAAAAACAAGCTTGTCATCAAAGATGGCCACTACAAACGAAGCTGTGACTCTCGAAAAATTCAACGCTTCAGATGCAAGGTCTGTGGTAAGAAATTCTCACGAGCGACTTTCAGTTTTGAAAAGTATCAAAAGAAGCGACGTGTGAATCATCGAATTTATCGCATGCTGTGTGATCGCTCCTCCATGAGAAGTATTTCTCGCGAGCTCAATATCAACTACAAAACAGTCGCAAGAAAAGTTCAGTACCTGGCGGAAAAATCACGCAAAAGGCAGCGAAGGTTTTTGAAAAAACTAGAGAAGTCCCAAGTTCAAAATATGCAATTTGATGATCTTATAACCTTAGAACATACAAAGATGAAGCCTCTAAGTGTGAGTCTTGCAGTAGACAAGAAACGCCGCTTTGTCCTTGGAGCGGAGGTTTCAAGGATTCCCGCCTTTGGTCATCTCGCCAAGAAATCAAAGAAGAAATACGGTTATCGAGAAAATCACCATGAGCGAGGGCTCAATCGTTTGATGGGAAAGATTTATCGAACAATTGATAGAGATGCTTTGATTGAATCAGATGAGCATAATACGTATCCAAAAATAGTCGCAAAATATTTTTCCTCACAAGAGCACAAACGCTACAAAGGAGGGAGATCTTGTGTGGCAGGACAAGGAGAACTCAAGCGCCAGCACTTCGACCCACTTTTTACACTGAATCATACATGCGCCATGTTTCGAGCTCACATTAATAGGCTAATAAGAAAGAGTTGGTGTTCGACCAAGAGAGTCGATATGCTGCAAGCGCATATCGACATCTTTATTTGTTTCTATAATTTGGATTATTTGGGCGGGCTTAGCCCCACGTAAAGGGATCAGTTTAGATGATTAACAGCAGTCAGCGCGACTGACTTCAGCTGTTGTT
>NZ_AUNJ01000296.1 GCF_000447775.1 Bacteriovorax sp. DB6_IX | reverse complement strand
ATTTTCAAGTCTTTAAAATCAGGTAGGTAAATATGCGTCACTACAATGCTTGGCATGATGATTGCTATAATAAATGCAGAAGCCTTAACTTAATGAACAGGGGAGAATATATGAAAAAGTTTTTAACAGTAATGATGATTTCGACTTTTTCTTTTGCTGGAACAACAGCAACTCTAAACCTTAGAGGAACAGTAGGACAAGTCGTTGATATTTCACTTGTA
>NZ_AUNJ01000295.1 GCF_000447775.1 Bacteriovorax sp. DB6_IX | reverse complement strand
ATAATCCAGAATATCACTTATAATTGAACTCAGTTGAAGTGAGCTTTCCATTATATATTGATTAGTTTTCTTCTGATCATTGTCGAGATCAGTATTTGAAAGAATCTCTGCATACCGATAATTCCATTCAACGGAGTTCTTAGTTCATGTGACATATTCGCCAGGAAGAAGCTTTTACTTCGATTGGCCAACATGGCCTCTTCTTTTTGCCTTAAAGAGCATATCACGCTGTCTTTTTAATATCAGAAAGATCCGTCGCAACTCCAAGAAGGCCAACA
>NZ_AUNJ01000294.1 GCF_000447775.1 Bacteriovorax sp. DB6_IX | reverse complement strand
CAGTATTCGTAAAATCTTCGTTCTGGTATTTCTCATAAAGTCCAAGAACCTGAGATTTTTCTGCATATTTTTCATTAACTAGTAAATCAATTAGATTCTTAGTGTGTAATCTTTGAAACTCATCAACTTTTGTGAGAACTTCGTCAGAAACACCGAGTTGCTTCATACTTGAAAGTACGTCATTCCCACTATCCAAAGAGAGAAATATAACTTCAAGCAATTTATCAACATCAAGAAGGTTTAACTCTACAACAGCTGATAAAGTACTTGGGCGAGATTCAAGTTGCTTAATGGCAGCTTGAATAAAACCTTCTTTTTCAACAGCAGAGTTATCTACTAAATACTTTCCAAAGTTCATCTATTACCTTCTTAAATTCTCTTCGCTATCTCAGTTAAAAGTGGCCCAAATCCTCTAAATTAAGAATTTTCGCACCTATATTTCTTCTATTCACTGCACCAGGCATTCCCCAAACAACAGAAGAGCCTTCGTCCTGAATAAATTGATAAGCTTGTTTTTCTTTTAATGCTTCACAACCATTTGCTCCATCTTCTCCCATTCCGGTTAAAATAATGGACATTACCTGATTCGAAAAGTTTTCAGAAACTGATTGAAAAAGAACATCAACAGCGGGTCTTACAAAACAAACCTTTTCATCTTGGTTAAGAGAAAGCGACAAATCTTTTTCCAATTTCATATGATAGTCACCTGGAGCTATATAACAAACTCCATTCTCTAACTTCTCACCCCCTGCTGCTTCTCTTACGTCCACAGGAGAAACCTTGTCTAACATTTCTGCCAGTTTCTTTGTAAATAAAGGTGGCATATGTTGTACAATTAGCATTGGATAGCTTGGTCTTTCTGTAATTCCTTTAAAAATTTTTGTTAGAGCTTCAGGACCTCCTGTAGAGCATCCAATTAAAACAAGTTTTGGCTTTACGTTCATTGTACTTACAACATCAGACATTGTGCTACTTGCTTCGGGAACTCCCTTAGGCTTTATCGGTGCAAGAGAAGTCTGCTCTGGACTAATTGGAGCTGTAGCTCTTTTCGACTTAAGCGCTTCAATCTTTGGAACCAATTCATCTCGAATCATTTCAATTGAGCTTTCAATTGTTCCTTGGCCTTCTATTTTAGTAACAAAGTCATCGGCTCCACTTGAAAGTGCATCAATCGTCCTTTCAGCACCACGAGTCGTAATTGCAGAAAAAACGATAATAACAACCTTGCTGTTAAACTTTCTTATTTCTTTAATTGTTTCCATGCCATCCATAACAGGCATTTCCATATCTAAAGTTATTAAATCCGTATCAGGATTTTGCTTTAAGAAATCAACAGCTATCTTTCCATTGCTACAAGTCTTAAAAACATTATAACCAGGCACTTCTGAAAGTGCCTGGTTTATTGCTGTTCTATAAACGATAGAATCGTCTACAACGAGTATTTTCATTCTATGCCTTTTTAAATTTCAATCTTATCCACATGAACTTGTAAAGTGTCCGCCATCTCTCTCAGAAGCTTCGCTGCGTCTTGTGTATTGGCTGCATCTTTTCCAGTTGTAGCTGCGGCTTCAGATACTTGACCAATATTTTCATTAATCTGTTTAACACCTTCAGCTGCTTCAGTTACAATTCGTGTTACTTCATTAGTTGTC
>NZ_AUNJ01000293.1 GCF_000447775.1 Bacteriovorax sp. DB6_IX | reverse complement strand
GACTCCTTAAAAACATATCAAATTGCTCAGGTAAAACCAGGCTTCTACACAGTAAAGCATGGCGAACTAATCTTAGATTTCCCAATGAACTGGGGAGCTTTTAAAGATGTTGATGAGAATAATGTTATTGAGATTGCTGAGTATGATCAGGACCTTAATGAGGCCTTAAGTCATTTCTATAATGTTGCAGGGGAGTTTAAGTTAGTGAAGTCTTCTGACAGTATATATTTTGTATTTTCACCACATATAAAAAAAGCGGCTGCATGAGCCGCTTTCTTATTTATGCTAATGTTTGATAGTACTCTTTAAGCATTAGTGCATCTTCCTCTAGATTAGGACTGTTACAAATCATGTAACCAGCACAATTGAACTTCTTAAGAGATCTAAGAAGTGCTTTCCAATCAAATTTAGAATCAGAAAGGTTAAGGTGTTTTAAGTCACCTTTAGAGTTAGTACTGATTCCAGAGATATGGATATGCATATTTTGAAGAGCTTCTTGAGAAAGTTCATTCTGAAGAACACCTAGAACTTCATCGAACTCTTGCTCAGTATTAAACTTTCCAGTTCTTGCAAATAGGTGTGAGAAGTCCATACAAGGACGACAAGACTCAACGTTCTTTGTTAAACTAATAAGTTCTTCAAGAGAACCAAATTGAGAAGTCTTACCTGTAAGTTCAGGTCTTAACTCAATTTCAATATCAAGCCTGCTTAGTCTTTCTTCAATAACGTTCATACTCTTTTCAACAAGGTCAAAAACGTCGAAAGGAGAATCTTTCATATAGAAAGCCGCGTGGAAAGTCATAGACTCAGCACCACAAAGATCTGAGATCTTAGCTGTTTGAATAATTCTTTCTACAGATGAATCAATTTTATCTTGTTCTCTAGCGTTTAGGTTGATGTAGTAAGGTCCGTGTGATGTAAGAGGTACTCCAAGTTCATAAGAGATTTTTCTTAATCCAGAAGAGATTTCTTCCTTCATTCTAACACCGTGTGCAAATTCAAGTTGCATACAGTCTAGACCAAGTTCGTGGATTCTTTTAACACCCTCGATTGGACTATTTTTCTTTGGAGTTGAGTTAGGAACACCAGCTGTACCAAATAGTAGTTTATTGTTATGCATCAACACTCCCCTAAATTTTGTTTTTAACAGGCCATTCATACCATATATTGAGATTAGGTTGTAGCAGCACTGCGTAAAACACTGTAATTTTAAATGCTTATATATCTGTTTACGAGTTTTTGTTATCAGGCTAGGTTTATAGCTTCATTGTGGATTTTTGTCTATAATGGATGAATTACTGTGTAATATTAATACGGAGACAATCTTTGTTTAGAACATCATTCTCGCTACTTATCGCACTATTTATGCAAATATTCCTTATTTCTATGGCCTCAGCGTTCATAGCTATTTGGGTGGATGCGATCTCAATCGTACAATCTGTAATGATGGTGACATTGATCTGGTTAGCATATCTTATGATGTCAGACTTTATCTTCTTTCACCTTTTTCGAGTGGCAAGAGCGAAGTTTGATTCTGATCTAAGTTTGGTATTTAAAAGTTTTTCATTTAGAAATAGAGAAAGACAGTTCCAGGTCTACTCTTCAGCAATATCTCCAGTTTTCATGAGGATCAGTTTACTCAAAGCAAATAAGTTTATTGTGAATGAGTCTGCACTCAAAGACTTTGAGCTCAATGAGATAAAGGCTTACCTGGATCTTGAGTTGTCGTACTCAAGTACCTTGGGCAGCTTTGTAGAAGTTCTTATGCAAAGGTTTTACATCGTGACATGGGTGCCAATTAGAGCATTGTTTACGGTACTATTTGGAAAAGTTGTCGCAGATTACTTGGTTGGGCCCTTAACTCTACTTTATACATCGGTTATTAAGATGTGCAGGTCAGAATTTAATTACGACGGAAAATTTGTCGCAACCTTACCTCAAATACTCTTTAAGGTGAAAATACTAGATAAGGAAAATGGAAAGATCCCACTTTTTAACTATGCTGAGCTGTGTAGTAATTTAATGATTAAAGTTGGTGATGACTCCATGGCTAGATTTGACCCTGATGAGTTATTTAGATGAGAGAAATATTTAGTAAAATTAAAAAACTAGATTTAACAAATTATTATCCCCTTATTTTTACAGCTGTATTTGTCTCGATCTTACTTCAGTATAGATTCCCTGCTCTTGAAGCGATTTTTTACGACTTCAGAGTTAAATACGATATCGGAACAACTTTTGAAGATAATATCGTTATCATTTCAATCGATGAAGAAAGTGATGAGTTCTTAGGTGAGAACTTTCCTTATACCTATACAACTTATAATAAGCTTTTAGATCGTCTACTTAGGGATAATCCGAGGATAATAAATCTCTTTGGAAATATAACAGAGCCAGTTTCTGAGTTAGAAGAAAGAGCACTCCTTGAATTAAAGTCAAAAATAAAGAAATATCAAGAAAGTGGTGGCTTATTTAGATTCGCAACAGAGATTGACTCTTGGGGAGAGAGAATTCCTCCAGAGCCACTTAGAGAGATCGGCTATTCTCCAGCTATTATCAATATAGATAGCTCTAAGTTTGCTAAAGATGATGTTTCGAGAAGGGCTGTTCTCAATATTTCAGGTGAGGAGTCGCTTCATTTTTGGACCGCCAATGAATATAGAATCTCACATAAAGAAACACCGATTGGTTTAAATGATGTTCTGGGGGCTTATTATGTGCGTGAAGCTGATGCAAGTTTTAGCTTATTTCGTTTTTATACTTCGCCAGTAGATAATAAGGGACATTTGAAAAAAGTCCCCTTTCACAGGGTTGTTGTAGGAAATGTGCCGAGAGGATTTTTCAATGACAAAATTATCCTCATCGGGCCTAGTTATGTATCAAATGTTAATGACTATGTTCTAACACCATTTAACAAAGTGGAAACGACAGCGTCAAAAATGAGTGTTCATGCTCAAATTATTCAAGCACTAATTCAGAATAAAACTGTAAAACAAGTACCGTTCACAATCTCAAATATCATTGCACTAGTCGTAGCATTGTTTTTATCAATGGTTATTTCTAGAATTCAGCCAGCAAAAGGACTGATGATCACAATCGGGACGATAATCTCGACTATCGTTTTAGCTTATATTCTCTTTGTGGCATTTGGACTGTGGCTCTATGTTACACATATTCTTTTGACTATATTTATCGTCTACTATATTTGGGTTCCATTTAGAGCGATTGGCGAATATCAAAGACGTTACGCTATTCAAGAAGAAACAAAGCTATTAAAGAGAGTTGAGAACTTAAAGCAGAACTTTATCTCACTAATGAGTCATGATTTAAAAACTCCTGTCGCAAAAATCGCAGGTGTTGCAGATATTATGATTCAAAAGAACAGGGGGAAGGTGGAGCCAGGAGTTATTGATGGTCTAAAATCGATTATAGATTCCACTCGTGAACTTAATGATTTCATCACATCAATTCTAGATTTAACAAAGGTTGAATCTAGAAAACTAACATTAACAATGTCTTCAAAGGACGTGAATAAACTTGTTGAAGATGTTGTTAAAGATCTATCTTATGAAGCGAGGCAGTCTCAAATTGAAATAAATACCGAGTTAGGGCCACTCTTTCCAATTGAGATGGATATTACACTTATTAAACGTGTTCTCTCAAATCTCATTGGGAATGCAATTAAATATTCAGGAAATGACACTGAAGTTCTCGTGAAAACGTGGGATGACGACGAATGGGTTTATATCGAAATTAAAGATAATGGGGTTGGGATTGCGGAAGATGACCTCAATAATATTTTTGAGAAGTTTTATCGGGTAAAAAATGATGCTAGCCACAGTATTAAGGGGAGCGGATTAGGACTTTATCTGGTAAAATATTTCGTAGAGTTACACGGTGGAAAGATATCTGCCGAGTCTGAACTTGGAAATGGAACATCATTCTTAGTTCAACTTAAAAACCAGTAAATGGAGTTGGTATGCATAAAGTATTAGTTGTAGATGATGACAAAGTTTTACAGACCTCTGTCAAAGAAGCTCTAGAATTTCACCATTTTGCAGTAGATGTTGCAGATAATGGGAAAGAAGCTCTTAGCGCAGTCTATAAAGAAAAATACGACTTGGTAGTTATGGACGTGAATATGCCGGAAATGGATGGAATCCAGGCACTGGCTGAAATCAAAAAGTATGATCCATCTATAATTGTTATAATTCTTACAGCGTATTCAAATGTTGGAGACGCAGTTAAAGTTGTAAAAGAAGGTGCATATAACTACTTAGAAAAACCAATCACATCTGAGAATCTTGTTGCTCTAATTAAAAGAGCACTAAAAGCGAGATCACTTGTTGAGACAGTTGGTTTCTCTGCACCAACGCTCTCTCTTGGAGAAGGAAGTGATCAATTTGTTGGTGAATCAGATGTTATGCAGAAGGTTTTCAATGTTATTGCAAAACTTGCTCAAGTAAATACACCTGTTCTTATTCGTGGTGAGTCAGGAACTGGTAAGGAACTTGTTGCAAAAGCAATACATTTCAATGGACCTAGAAAAGATGAAAAATTTGTCACGATCAACCTTGCGGCAATACCAGATAATCTAATTGAATCTGAACTTTTTGGTCATGAAAAAGGAGCCTTTACTGGAGCAACAGAAAGAAAGATTGGAAAGTTTCAATATGCTGATGGTGGAACAATCTTTTTAGATGAAATTGGAGATGTCTCTCCAACTATGCAGGTAAAACTACTAAGAGTTCTTCAGGAAAAATCATTTACTCCTGTAGGATCAAATAGAGATATTAAGTGTGATGTACGTGTCATCGCTGCTTCACATAAACCTTTTGAAGAGATGATCAAAGAAGGGACATTCAGGGAAGATTTATTCTACAGATTAAATGTTCTTCCTGTTTATCTTCCGCCATTAAGAGATAGAACATCAGATGTTCCTTTCTTGACTGATTACTATGTGAACTACTTTAACAATGTTCATAATTTAAATATCTCAGGTCTAAGCGATGATGCTATGGAGCTGATGAAGTCTTATGGTTGGCCAGGTAATATTCGTGAACTTAGAAATGTTATTGAGCACGCATTTATTATTGAATCGACAGATAAGATTCACATTTCTTCACTTCCTGACTCTGTACGTAAAGCAGCAGGAAGCTTAGTTGAAAGCTCTGATTCTGATTCTGAACAGTCAATAATTGATTACAGTGAAATTAAGGACTCTGTTCTTGATGAGCAACCATCAAGAGTAATGGGGCAAAGTTCTGGTGACTATAGTTTTACATTTGCAACGTTTGACGATGGTGGTGAAATTACATTAAATTTCCAGAACGCTAAGGATATGTTTGAGAAAGAATTTATCATTCAGGCCCTTAAGCTTAATAAAGGTAAAATTAATCAGACGGCGTTAAAAGCTAATATTCCTAAGAAGACACTTCTAAGGAAGATTGAAAAGTACGAGATTAATCCAAAAGAATATTATTAATTAGGAATATATAATGGATAGAATGTGGAAGATGAGCCTCTTGATTGTGGCCATAATTCTTGCTGATCAATTTTCAAAAGGCGCTATTCAAACAAATTTTAAACTTGGTGAAATCTATGAGGTTATTCCCGGGTTCTTTAATTTAACCTATGTGAAAAATCCAGGTGTGGCATTTGGAATGGGTGGTGGATGGTCCGACATCGTGAGAATGATCCTTTTTAAAATCATTCCTGTCTTTGCATGCTTTTGGTTTGTTTATTTGATTTGGGACACAAGAAAGAAGTCTTTCCTTCTCTGTCTCTCGTATTCAATGATTTTTGCAGGTGCAGTGGGTAATATTATCGATCGTATTTCAATGGACTATGTTGTAGATATGTTCGATTTCTATATCGGGACTAGTCACTTTGCGACATTCAATGTTGCTGATGCTTCCATATCAGTTGCCGCGGGAATCTTTATTTTGGACTATATAATAGAAGAGCGGAATAAGAAGAAAGAAACTAAAATTGAAAATAAGGCATAAAAAAAGCACGCTCTAAGCGTGCTTTTTAATTATAGAATAGTTAATTATTTTAAGCTGATTCTTCTTCGCTCTGTGCAGCCGGCGCATCTAGAGAAACACCATATTGCTTGTTAAGCTCTTCGAGATTTTCCTCTGAAACATAAAGCTCTGATTTAAGAGTTTCATTACCCCAGGCGATGAATGCATCATCGTGTTGATACATAGTGATTGTTTCCCAAGGACAGTCCTGAGAACAGTTTTGACAACCAATACATCTAGCAAGATCGATCTCAACAGTTTGTCTAAACTCTGGATTACTTGAATCTGGTCCAGCAACGAGTTCAATTGAATCTACAGGACAACCTTGGATACAAACTTCACAACCAGTACAACCAGATTGGTGAACAACGGCTAAAAGTTTAGGTCCCTTCTTTCCTTTTCTCGCAGGCTTAAGACGCGCTGTGTGGTATGGGTTCTCTACGACTACTAGTGTTTCATCACTCATTTTTATCAATTCCTTAAATTTGCCTTTGGATATCAAGACATATTTTAACTCATTGAGCCTTATCATTAAAGCTTTTTTGCGTGTTTAAAATACATAAGATATAGTCGCTTATCAATATTTTATTAGAATTTTATTAAATGTAATATCAAGGGTTTATCTATGAGACGTTTGAGATTTGTGACAGCAGCAAGCTTATTTGATGGTCACGACGTATCAATAAATATTATGAGAAGACTTCTTCAATCTAAGGGTGTTGAAGTTATTCACTTAGGACATAACAGGTCAGCTAAAGAAGTTGTTGATGCTGTATTACATGAAGATGCACATGCTG
>NZ_AUNJ01000292.1 GCF_000447775.1 Bacteriovorax sp. DB6_IX | reverse complement strand
CNTATTAATGATGACTCTAAAAATGATTCTAATAGAGATGAGAAAACTCTAGAAGAATATATGCCTGAGATTTTTCAAGAATTAACTGAAACTTATCAGAAGCTGGAAAGACATTATAAAGATATGCAAGATATTGAGTTTACTGTTGAAGCAAATAAACTCTATCTTCTTCAGACTAGAAATGGAAAAAGAACGGCTCGATACAGAGTTATCAGCTAATGACTTTAAGCAACTTGTTGAAGTATATAAATCAATCGTGGCAACAGAAACAGGTTTTAGTTTCCCTACAGATCCAATGGATCAACTATGGAAAGCTGTCGCTGCAGTATTTAAGTCTTGGAACAATCATAGAGCGATTACTTATCGTGAGTTAAATGGAATTGCTCATGATTGGGGAACAGCTGTTAATGTTCAGTCAATGGTTTATGGAAACATGGGTGACGATTGTGCTACAGGTGTCTGTTTTACAAGAGATCCATCAACAGGAGAGAAGAGGTTCTTTGGTGAGTATTTAGTTAATGCTCAAGGTGAAGATGTTGTTGCTGGAATTAGAACTCCTGCTCCTATTAATGATGACTCTAAAAATGATTCTAATAGAGATGAGAAAACTCTAGAAGAATATATGCCTGAGATTTTTCAAGAATTAACTGAAACTTATCAGAAGCTGGAAAGACATTATAAAGATATGCAAGATATTGAGTTTACTGTTGAAGCAAATAAACTCTATCTTCTTCAGACTAGAAATGGAAAAAGAACGGCTCAAGCAGCTTTAAAAATAGCGGTTGATCTTGAAAGCGAAGGGATTGTAACTAAAGAAGAGGCTCTTCTTCAAATTGATCCTGAAACTCTAAATCAACTCCTTCACCCAAGACTAGATCCAAATGCAAGTAAGACAATTATTGCAAAGGGTTTACCAGCTTCTCCTGGAGCAGGAACGGGACAAATTTGTTTTACATCGGAAAGAGCTCATAGTTTAAGTGAAAATGGAGAAAAGGTTATTCTTGTGAGACAGGAGACATCTCCTGAAGATATTGCTGGTATGGCGGCTTCTCAAGGTATTCTAACTGCTCGTGGGGGAATGACTTCTCACGCAGCTGTTGTCGCAAGAGGAATGGGGAAACCTTGTGTGGCAGGATGTTCGTCTCTTCTAATTAACTCGCAAGAGCAAACTCTAACTATTGGAGATAAAGTTTATAAAGAAGGTGACTGGATCACTGTTGAAGGTGCAACTGGTGAAGTTATGAATGGCGAGGTTCCAACTCTTGATGCCGAAATTACAAGTGATTTCGCAACATTTATGGGATGGGCCGACGAGATTAGAAAGCTTAGAGTGAGAACAAATGCTGATAACCCAGAAGATACAAAGACTGCTGTGAAGTTTGGAGCAGAGGGAATTGGTCTTTGCCGTACTGAACATATGTTCTTTGAACCTGAAAGAATTCTAGCAGTAAGAGAAATGATTTTTGCAGAGACTGTACCGGCCAGAGAAAAAGCTCTCGCTAAACTACTTCCTTTCCAAAGAGAAGATTTTGTTGGGATCTATGAAGCTCTTGAAGGAAAACCATGTAATATTCGTTTACTTGATCCACCTTTACATGAGTTCCTACCTCACTCTGCTGAAGAAAAAGCAGAGCTTGCAAAGTATATAGACGTTGAATTACAAACAATTGAAGATATTAGTGAGAGATTACATGAGTTTAACCCTATGTTAGGTCACAGAGGGTGTAGACTTGGGATCACTTATCCAGAAATTTATAAGATGCAAGTTCAGGCCATTATTGAAGCGGCTATTGAAGCTAAAAAGAAAGGAATCACTGTCAAACCTGAAATTATGATTCCTCTCGTTGCTATAGATAAAGAGCTCTCACAGCTCAAAGAAATTCTTCAAGCTCATATTGAAACAGTTTTTACTGAAAAAGGTGAAACGGTTGATTATAAACTTGGAACTATGATTGAACTTCCTAGAGCGGCCATTACGGCAGCGAATATTGCTCAGCATGCTGACTTCTTCTCATTTGGTACAAATGATCTGACTCAGACAACTTTTGGACTCTCTAGAGATGACGCAGGAAAATTTTTGAATGAGTACGTCGCCGAAAGTATTCTTCCGCAAGATCCTTTTGTAAGTTTAGATCAAGAAGGAGTGGGATATCTTGTTGAGTTTGCGACAAAGCAAGGACGTGAAGCCAATAAGGATATTCACGTTGGTATTTGTGGTGAGCACGGTGGGGAGCCAAAATCAATCGACTTCTGTCATAGAATTGGGCTTGATTATGTGAGCTGTTCTCCTTATAGAGTTCCGATTGCGAGACTTTCAGCCGCTCAGGCACAAATTAGGAATAAGTAAGAATAAAATGATCTCTAAAATAGAAGAATACTGCCTAAAAAATATATCAAATCATAACTTCAACTGTATTGCAGTTGGGGTTATTGATTTTGAATCTAAAGAATTTGAAACTATCCAAATAACAAGTGAAGATCATTACGAAGATGTTGAGCTTTATTTTGATTTAGCATCAATGACAAAGCCTTTAACTTTCGGGGTTGCCTATTTAGCTCATCCTGAAATCTTTGATCAGAATATGCATCTTTTGTTAACACATAGATCTGGTCTTCCTCGTTGGGGGAGATTATCTAAGAGTTCTTGGAAAGAGCAAATCCTTTCTTATGAAATAAGTGAAAGTGAAACAGTGTACTCTGACTTTGGTGCACTTAGGCTGCAACTTGAAATCGAGAAAAAGACTGGAACACCACTCTATGATATTAGTTCTACTTTCTGGGATAAGAAGGTGAAGCATTGGACTGACTTGGAATTGGAAGTGTCACCAATTACAGGGCGTCGAAATAGGAAATTAATTAGTGGTGAAGTTCATGATGATAATGCTTATATCATAGGAGAGAAGATCTCACATGCAGGATTATTTGCTTCGATAGAAGGTGTTTGTAAAACTCTTCTTAATCTCGATAATCAACTGGATTTACTTAAAACAATTGGTGTTGACCATGAGGGGCGCTATTGTTTTGGCTGGGATACGGTAGAAGATCCAGAGAAAACACTTGCAGGGGCGGGAGCTTCAAAAAATACATTCGGCCACTTAGGATTTACGGGAACCTCTATGTGGATTGATCCTGAGGCTAAAAAAGGACACGTAATTCTAACCAATGAAACCCAAGGTTATTGGTACGATCGATTAAAGCTCAATAAACTAAGAAGAGAAATAGGCTCTTTAAACCTTAATAATTCTAGATAGATACAATAAAAATTAAAGAGAAATACTCCTATCCCGATAAGTTAACTCGGATAGGAGTATTTTGTATGAAGAAGATTTTATCACTAATTCTAATTTGGGCCTTAACTTCATGTTCTGTTTGGCAGACGAATAGGCAGTTAGGCTATTTCTCTCACGGTCAAAGATTACCGGCCAGTGATGTTGATATGTCACGTTTAGAGGAGTTATTAGCAGTTGATAAATTTGACTACTATATTGGTGAATATATTAATTCTTTTGGAAAGAAAATAGATGAAGAATCTGTTGAGATCTTAAAGAAGGTTAATCCAAAATTTATTCTTCAAAACTATAGTGGTGATTCAAGACTCTTTGATGCACAAAAATATGATGATGTAATTTATGAAATTATAAAACAAGGGCGAGCAAAATTACCTTTAAAGAAGGCTGACTATAAATGGGGTTATAACTTCTTCAAGAATAAGTTGAATGGTGGCTTCGCTCTTCTCGACACAAAACTTAAAACAGAAGACCTATCCGAATTAACATTTAAAGAAGCTGACACGACAGAGGCTTTAAAAGATGTACCTTTTAAATCATCTGATCTTACTCTTGATGCCGGACAATATATCTCTAATAGAACAACTCGTGCCGTATTTTGGGAAGCCGTTGAAAGTGGAAGAGATATTGAGTTTCACTTAGAAAATAGCCGCGAGTTTCTAAAGAACTTGTCTGAAAATGGTGCTCATGTAGTTAAAGAAGTTCGACCATTTGCAAATAACTATAACAAAATTTACGTTGTCCAATACCCAGGTGAAGCTAACTATCGTTATGCAATCACAAGTATCGGTGGAAAGGATCGCTTAGAACACCTTCTTATGCAGTTTGGGCTTTCTAATCTTAAAGGACAAGAAATAAAGAATAAGGTTCGTATTTTTGGTGATCTCGATGTTCGTCATAAAATGATGGAGGATGAACTCACTGGAATTATGAAGCATATGCCTAAGGCAAAGAGAACAATTATTGGCCAAAAAGGTGCCATTGAAAGGACTCTCGATCTCCTTTGGAAAATCAGAGCATTAAGTAATTTATATGATGATGAGCCTGATTCCGTACTTGGGGAATTCGTTGAAAAAGAAAGAGATGACGTTAAGAAATTCTTAGCAACAGAAGACTATAAAGATTATGACATTTTTAAGAATAAGAAAAAGATTGAAACGGCCTTTGATAAATTAAAAGCTACAATTGAAGCAAAGGGCTTAACACCAGAAGAGTTTAAAATGTATGACTACGATAATTTTGTTATCAGTATGTCAGATTTTATTTTTAAGAATAAAAAAGGTGAAGATGTTGTTTGGCGTGTTGTCGCAAATAGTTGGGGAGATGAAATTGCTCCACTTGCAAAGGCATTAAAGAACTCTGGACATCACGACATTACTTATATTGGAACTGCTGGAGCATTTCCAGATAAGGGCTATAAAGTAGGTGATCTTGTTATTCCAACTCATGCTTATGTTGATGGCTCTAATAAGAAGCTATATGGGGAAGCTTTAGATATTGATGGTGCTAAAGTCGGTGGTTCAGTCGATCACGTATATTCTCCCTTTATAGAAACTTATGATTGGCTAGAAGAAGCTCAATCACACTCTGACTTTGTAGAAGTTGAAACAAGCCACTTAAGAAAAATTCTTGATAAGAATAATATTGATATGAGGGCCTATCTACTCATATCAGATGTTTTAACAAATGAGGGTGAGACACTTGCGTCAGCTTCAAGTGCAAAACGTAGAAATGCTCTAAATAAACTCCTCTATGGTATGCTTGACAGAGATGAAGTCGGTATTCCTAAGGGAACGACTGTTAATTATACTGGAGCAAGTAAACTAAGAGAGCTTGTTGAAAAGGCCATTCCAAAAAAATCTAATGCCTTTAAGTATTACGTTATTTCCTCTCTAAGAGATTCAAATATTAATAGTGTTGATGAAGTTATAAGCTTTGTTGATTCAGTTGATAATTTCTCAGACAAGTATTTCACAGATCGACTTGTTAAAGTTTCAGAAGTTTCAAGCTTTATCGCTAGAGCGATGGAGTCTGAAGAATACGCTCCTAAAGTGGCAATCTCTGAGAACTTTGTTGATGGTGAATGGCACCCTAAGAATGATAAAGTCGCAGTACATTTCTATGCTAACTCTGATGCCGAACTTGAAAAGTTACAGGCCATTGCAGATAAGTATGCAGGGGAAACTGATAAAGTTGCAAAATATGCAGATATTAAAGTTGTCCGTGGTCCACCACCGGTCGATTTTGTAACGATTCCTAAATATTCAGCGATGGATAGTGATTATCTCGTTCAACTATTCTCTCAAGCTGCTTTTAAACAGAGTGGGCTTGATGCTCAGGTTACTTATAACGGAAATCTCAAATTTAACTTTTTACCAACAACCGATACAACAGAAGTATGTGTAGATGGTAAATTTTGTCATTTAGCATTCTTCAATCCAGACCAGGCCACGAAAGATGCACTCGTTGGACTTGAGACCAATGCTCAATTAGAGGCCCTGACAGGTGCAAACGCACAAACTGAATTTAAAGAAACTGTCGATAAATTACAAACAATGCTCGACTATAGAGGTGATAGAGAGGACTTTGTCGCAAAAATTAAAGTTGAAAAGAATGCAACACTTACAGATGGAAAACTCGCAGAGATTACTCCATCTTTCAAAGAAGGTGAGGGGTTACATATTAACGTTAAGTTTACAGCAGAAGGATGGAACAATCCTCTTGCAGTATTAGAAGAGATGACTCACTTAACTCAAATTGTTTACGATAAAGGTTATTTTAAAAATCCAATATTCTGGGCAGAAATGTCGTTAAATGCAGAATATGGGTCACAAAGAAGTCGTCGTTTTATGGCGCAAGCGGAAGTTGATGCGATGGATTCTTTAGAGAGCTTATTTAGCTCGAAGTTCACAGAAACTCCTGAAGTCACAAATTATATTAATGCAAGACGTGATCACGCCAAGAAGATCGTTAAAGGTTTTGTTAAAAAAGAAAGAGCTGAGAAAAAGTTTAGAAAAGGTGTTTCGGCTAGATGGAAAGACTTACAAAAAGAACTTGAGGCCCAAGACTTAAAGCTAGATGACTATATTGCATCAAATAATAGAAAGAAAGTGGCAGAGCTCATTGATGCTTATATGCCATGGGAAAATATGGAGCCAACTGAGATTGCTGCATGGACAAGATGGATTGATGCCATTGAGAAGCCAAGTACTAATCCAGAGGATTATAAAATTACATTTAGAGGAGTCTCATCTGATTTAGTACGTGAATCTGATGATGGAGGACACTTCTTGATGGCAAAAATGTTAACTAAGAATCAAGGAAGTTATACAAGAAGACTAAGGTCTTTGAAGACATTCTTTGATAAGAAGCTTTCTAAGAAGACTTACGATCAAATTCCTGTAGAAGTTCAAACTCTAGCAGGTGTCTTTAAAGGTCATAGTCATGAACCGATGGGATCACCTTTCTTTCAACATCAGTTTTCAGTGTTGCAGAGAATTTTGCAGGACACCCAAGTAAAAATAGCCGCAAATAAAAATTAGATAGAAAGAAGAAAACCTGATCAGTCTTGTTTCTGATTATCATGAACTTGAGCAGATGGTTCCACTTGTTGTTTTTCCAGATGAAATCATCCATATGGGTGAAGAGCAGAATATGGATGAAATCGTTAGTGCTGTAGAAAGTAAAATTGGTAGAAGTCTTACTCAGCATGAACTGACTAAAGGTGAAGATATCAAGTATTCGTCTACAGAAGAATGGTGGCGTATGATTCACCCTGAAGGAATAACTTCGGCAAAAGCGAAGAAGACGTGTAAAGACGTGATTAAATACTTCCTAGAAAATAGATAACTCAAAATAATCTCTTACCCTTTGTCCCATAATCAGTTAAAATTGTGGGATAAAGGGGCCTTATGGATTTATCAAACTACTACAATTTTAATAAACTTAAAGATAATGAATCGAAGTTCAAAAAGATCTTCTTTTATAGAATATGTGGAACTGGAATGGGAGCTGCTGCTTGTCTTCTCAAAGGGGCAGGATATGAAGTAGCAGGTGCAGATAAAATGTTCTATCCCCCGATGAGTACCTATTTAGAAAACTCAGGTATTGATATATTCAAAATTGATGAAATATCTTTAGATGAAATTGCAAAAAATTACGATCTCATTGTCGTTGGAAATGTTGTAGCAAAAGCAAGTGATGATGCCAGAGAGATTGAAAACTCAGGGGTACCATTTTGTTCATTTCCAGCAGCGATCGGAGCCTTTGTTTTAGAGAAGAAAAAAGTTGTTGGTCTCTCAGGAACATA
>NZ_AUNJ01000291.1 GCF_000447775.1 Bacteriovorax sp. DB6_IX | reverse complement strand
AGGGCTTCCTGAAATTACTTACGACTGTCCAAGTTCTTCAACTTCAAGACAGATCGGAGAACTTCTTAAAAAGCACATGGGTGAGATTGGAATTAGCGTAAGAGTTGTTCAAAATACTTGGCCAGAGCTTCAAAAGAAAATCACTAAAAGACAAGTTATGCTTTACGGAATTGCATGGGGTGCAGATTACCCAGATGCTGAAAACTTCCTACAGCTACTTTATGGACCAAATAAGTCTCCAGGTGCAAACGGATCTGGATATGACAATCCTGAGTTCAATCAACTATTCAAGAAAGCTTCAGTTATGCAAGATTCTCCAGAGAGAACTGCTCTTTACGAAAAGCTAAACAGAATGGCTGCGGAAGAAGTTCCATGGATTTTTGGTGTACACAGACTTGGATATACTCTTAAGCACTCTTGGCTTAAGAACTATATGCCAACTGACTTCGAAGCAGGACAAGCTCAATATATCAATATTGATCTTGAGAAGAAGCAAGAAGTTATCAAAAAGCTTTAATACTTAAAAAAAGATGCCATGAGCTCCTTGTTATTAAAAAACAAGGGCTCATGGCTTTCCTCGTTTATAAGGAGTGGACCACGTGAATCTTTGGTCATATGTCATTAGAAGACTTTTATACACAATCCCTATTGTATTGGGTGTATGTCTTATTATCTTTATTATCTTTAACGTTTCTGGTTACGATCCAGCTCAACATCTCTTAGGTAAGCACGCGACAGCTAAGCAAATTGCTGAAGTTAGAAGAGAACTTGGTTTAAATAAACCACTTGTTCAACAATATTTTGATATTGTTAAGTCTGCTTTTACTTTTGATTTTGGAAGATCTTGGTCAACTAAGCAAAAGATTATCGATATGATTAAGGAAGGGGCTGTTCCTTCTTTAACAGTGACACTGCCGGCTTTCCTGATCTCAACAATTCTCGCAATTCTTATTTCGATCGTTGTTGCCTTTAAGCGTGGAACTCTACTTGATAGGGCCCTTGTTATTAAGTGTGTTGGGATGATGAGTATTCCTTCACTGGCTTATATCCTCTTCTTCCAGTATTTCTTTGCTTATAAACTAGGCTGGTTTGAAATCTCCGGATATGAGATGGGATTCCCTAATTTTATTCCTTATATTATTTTACCTGTATTTATCTATGTCGTTCTTAGTATTGGTCCAGACGTAAGATACTTCAGAACAGTTATTCTTGATGATATTTATCAAGACTATGTAAGAACAGCGAGAGCGAAAGGTTTAAGTGAGACTAAAGTTCTTCTAAAACACGTTCTTAAAAATTCAATGATTCCAATTATTACTTATGTTGTTATCCAGATTCCATTTCTTATTCTAGGGGCACTACTCATTGAGAGTTTCTTCTCAATCCCTGGGCTTGGTGGTTTAACAGTAAAAGCAGTATTTGATAGTGATTTCCCTGTTATTAAGGCGATGACTATTCTTTCAGCGATAGCTTATATCGTCTTTACTGTTATTACGGACATTTTATACACATTAGTAGATCCAAGAGTGAGGCTGAAATAATGGGTGCACCAATGGAAAGTAAATCAAAATCACTATGGTCTCACGCGTGGGACTCTTTAAAGAAAGATAAAACCGCAGTTTTCTCATTAGCGATTATTAGTATTTATGTACTGATTGCTATTTTAACTGTGACTGGTGTTGTGGCATCTGGTTGGGAAAAAGAAGTGGGAGCTTCTTACTTACCACCAAGTGCAGAGCATATCTTTGGGACTGATATCTTTGGTAGAAGTATTTTTCTTAAAACACTTAAGGGTGTTGAAATGGCCATTGCCATTGGTCTTATCACAGCACTAATCTCGACAGTTATTGGAGTTATTCTAGGACTAACTGCTGGGTATTTTGGTGGTAAAGTCGATGAGACAATTGTTTGGTTCTATACTTCTCTTGCTTCAATTCCTTATATTATGCTTCTCTTCGCGATTATGTTCGTACTTGGGAAGGGAACAGGAACACTCTTTATTGCACTTGGTGTAACAAGTTGGGTTCCTCTTTGTCGTCTTGTAAGAGGTGAAGTCATGAGACACAAAGAAAGAGAATATGTACAAGCGGCATCAGCACTTGGGGCCGGTCACCGTAGAAGAATGCTTAAGCATATTCTTCCAAATATTCTTCATATCGTTATTATTCAGTTCTCTCTAAGATTCCAGACTGCTATTAAGTCTGAGGTTATCCTTTCGTACTTAGGTTTAGGTGTTCAAGGTGTACCATCTTGGGGAACAATGATTGATGACTCTAAACTTGAGCTTGCTCGTGGGGTATGGTGGCAACTTGGAGCTGCGACTCTGGCCATGTTTATTCTGGTTCTAGCACTGAACCTACTAGGGGATGCTCTTAGAGATGCTCTAGATCCAAAGCTAAAAGGTAAAGCTTAAAATCAAATAACGGCCCTCTTCAATAGAGGGCTTTTTTTTTGTGAAATTAAATTCCTGAGTATTTTGCTCGCACTTAAATCCCTAAAAATTCATTTATAAACACCGAAAAGTTAGAAGACGAGGCCATAGTTGGACTTGTTTTTTAAGGTAGTAAAATGAGCGAAAGAAGCGTCAATATTCAAGAATTAACCGAGCATAAGTTACTATGGGGTGACTTAATGTGGGTTAAGAAGAGCGGAAACTCAACCCGAGTCGGAAGTTGTGGTGAGTTCGTTGATCTTGAATTTGTAAATAAGCTTGTTGAAAAAGAAGCAACTTTAGAAATGAATTCATATATTAACTGGAAATTAGTTAATGAGCAGCTCGAGGTTTTTAAGAAACTAGAGGTGGCCACAAATGAAAGAGAAAGAGTTGAACTAAGAGACCAATTCTGGATTCCTTTTTCAAGTACCTTCCTTGGAAGCGAAGAGGGAAGTTATATTGACTGGTTCACGATTTGTTATAGATCTTTCTATGAATTACCTAAAGATATTGAAGATATTTATTATCTTAAAAACTCAGATGCATTGAAGAGATCAATGGCCTTGGCCTCAATGACGACGCTTCTAGCATTTGCGATGGGTCACATGAACTATAGTTTTCTAAAGAAGCTTTTTAACTCATGTCTCGTGGCCGACCTAGATTTCGTCAATAAGGGAATGTCAGAGTTCCATCTAAGAGATCTAGAAAAGCAAAGAGTTGAACAGTCATCGGCCTTTGAATCTCAGTTATTAAAACAATTTTCTCACCATGGTGCCAATGTTGATCAGTATCTCGATCAGGTAACTGAAGGTGAGTTTATATTTAAGCATCTTGTAAAGTTACACCATGAAAACCTTTCTCTAGGAAATGGGCCTGAAGGACTATGGAGTTCAGAGGTAGGTGACTTAGCACACATCATGAGCTTCGTAGAGAACCTTATTCCTTACGTTGATTTTGATCTTCGCAAGGGAGATGCAACAGGCCTATTAACAGACTATATTTCAAAACTAAGAGGTTTTGAAAGATTAAAGGCCATGATGAGACTTGAAGTTGGGAGGACAGCATAAATAGTGAGTGAAATGACAAAAAAAGCCATTCTCTTATCACTTGAACAGGAGTGGAGTTCTAAAATAGAAGAACTTCTTGCTGATTGTGAAGTGGAGCTATACTCTGATGAGTTAGCAAGGGATAGTTTTGACTTTGTTTTCACAGATGACGCTAATTATGAAGTCGAGGAAAATGAGAGAGTCTTGATTATCAGCGGTGAATCAATTGAGCATCCTAAGTTCTCATATATAACTCAAGAGGTTTTAGATAAACCACTTATTAAGAACTATCTATTGCGTTTTATAGGAGAGGATTCTTCTATTAATGTTGAGGCTGAGATTAGCGGTGAAGCCCGCTCTGTCAAAATGACAGAACCTTTTAGTATTGGTTATTATCTTGATATCCTTTCGACAAGTATTCATAAACAATCTAAGAAGTTTGAAAGTGTTATTGAGGCATTTGTAAAGATTTCTAACTTTTACTTTAGTAATTTAAAAGCCCTACCTTTGGATGTAGATTATATTATTTCTGAAGATTATACAGTTCTACAATTTCATGCACCCATACAAGAATTCTCTGAAATTCAAGATTCGGGTGAACTACTTGAAGGACTAAATGCATCACTTATTGACAATTACTTTCTTAAAAAGTCTCAAGAACTCGTCATCTCACTTGTATGGTTTGAAAATACGACGACTCGATCTCTTCTAAAACATCACTTAGAGGGGTTCTCTAAAGCTTCTGAAAACACAAGTGTCTATGAAGGTTTTAATCGTCTTCTGAGCTTAAAGAAAGAAGATGTTGAATTTAATATAGAGAACGATAAGAGCGAAGTTAAGAGAAGTCCATTTAGTACAATTAAGAAAATTATAGACTTTGCAAAAGCTGAAAAGGATAAGAACCCTGAACTCTTTAGTCTTCAGCAGACATTAGATTCGTACCCTAATCATGAAGTTGTTAAAGGCCTAGTTCAAGAGGACATTGACTTCATTGAAAAAGCAGTCTCGAGTTACAATGTCTATGACACTATCAATTCTACAGTCAAGGGAAGTCGTGAGAAGGCCCTAAAAGAGACTGATATTGCGACCAAGCTAGCACAAGCACTTGAAGAGATGGAATCATTTGAGGCCGTTGGGATGTTTGCTAACGAAGATGAAGCAATTCAAAGAATCGCTGGATCTAAAGATGGCAAAGAAGAAGTGAATATCGTTTCTGGACATGAGAATTTGGATGAAGAGTCTCAGATTGTTAAAGGTTCAAAAGAAGATCTTGGCGAAGAGACAATGCTTGTCAAAGGCTCTCGAGAAGTTATTGATGATACTTGGAGAGTTAAGAGATCTTCAATTGCGGCCAAGGTTAAAGAAGAAGTTATGAGAATTACTTCTCTTGGGGATCATTCCGAGAAAGATATCCAGGACCGAGTCAGATCAATTCTTAAAGAAGAGCTTGGTGTTAATGATCAAGTTGCAAATAAATTTCAAGACAGTCTTGTAGATAATGTTTCTTCAACTATGGTAGGCGAAGAAATTGGAAGTTCTGATAGTCAGGAAGTATTTTTACGTCTTGATAATGAAAGACTTCGCGGTCAACTTGTAAGTAAAACAGATCAGATCATAAGAATGAAAAAGATTATTGATTCTATGAAGGCTGACTTTGTGGCCAAGAAACAAGCTGAAAAATCTCTGATGGAAAAAATCTCTTCTGAGGGAGCTGATTCCTATGAGGCGAAGTTTAAGGTCGCTGAAGTTCAGATATCTGCATTACTTAAAGAAGTTAATATTAAAGAGAAGCGTGAAGAGCAGTTAATAAACTCTCATGAGCACGCTTTAAAGAATAAGATCATCGTATCTTCTTACCTGAAGATAAGCTCGAAGATTTGAAAGATAAAGAGCTCGCTGCTGATAGTAGTGATTTGAAGAGCAAGGTTTCTGCACTCGAGACTGAAAATAAGAATCTCGCGAATCAGCTCAAGTTAACAAATGAGAGATTTGAGACAATTAATGAGAAGTATGAAGCAGAGATTAAGAATGGAACGATTGGCTTTCAACAGTCAAATGATTCAGGTCTACAAAGTCTTCTAGATAAAGAAAGAGAGAAGGTTGAAAACCTCCAATCTCAAGTAAATGAATTCAAAAAACAGTTGGCTGCAAAGCCTGAAAAAGAAGAAGCTCCGGCCTCACCACTTCAGTTAAATGAAAACGATGCTCGAATCAAGGAAATGGAAGCCCAGTTGAAATCATCTGAGCTTGAAGTGAAGAAGTATGAGCAGAAGATTAAGTTCATGTCTTCTCAGATGAATGAATTAGAGAAGAAACTCAAGAAGATGGCCGGTAGAACAGGTGGCGCTGGTGCAGGTAAGGCCGCTAGTGATTTAAATATCAAGCGTCTAGAGAAGAACCTTGAAAAGATTAATCTTCTCAATGATAAGCTCCAGTCAGATATGACAGAAAAAGAAGAAAGAATTACACAAGGCTAAACAAGAGAACTCGATAATGCAGAACAGAATTAGCGAGTTAGAAAAAAATTAGCAAAATATGAGAAAAAAGCGGCTTAGGTATTGCCAAAGTCGAAAAATGTCCGTATATATATTCTCACGCTTAACCAATTCAAAATTAATTGTGCCCAGGTGGTGAAATTGGTAGACACGCTAGACTTAGGATCTAGTGCCTTTGGCGTGGAGGTTCAAGTCCTCTCCTGGGCACCATCTTTAAATCACAATTAAAAAAATCAGCTCCGTTATCGGAGCTCTTTTTGTTGCCTAAAATCCAAATCTTTACTTCTCTGTACTAAATCAATAAAATTTTTCTATAAACAAAGTAAGTGAGATGAAATGGAATTCAGCAAGAAGCTTGTATCAGCGATTATTTTAAGTTCTGGGGCGATGGCCTTGGAGAGTGAACTATATGATCTTTCAATAGAACAACTACTTAATATCGACGTTTCTGTGGCCTCAAAGCAGAAAGTATCCTTGGCCGATGCCCCTGGGGTGATTTCTGTTTATACAAAGAGAGATATTGAGAATCTTGGGTATTATACGATTCGAGATTTAGCTTCGATTACACCTGGTTTCTCGTCGGCGAGTATTTATGCTGGCCAGAACAATTTGATGGTTCGTGGCCAAAGAGTTGAAGGCTTCGACAATAATAAAGTTCTCGTTCTACTAGATGGTATTCCCTTAAATCACTTGAGAAATGGTCGTGCTCCTATTGATACTGATATGTCACTTATAGGTGTTGAGAAGATTGAGTTTCTCAAAGGCCCAGGATCTGCTCTCTATGGAACAGGTGCTTTCTTTGGTGTCATTAATATTACAACCTTAAAAAAAGGCAAGGGAAGCCACTCTGAAGCTCAGTTTTTTGGAGGAAGTCATAGCTCTCATGGAGCGATGGGATTCTCTGCTTTTGGAAATGATGAAATTGAGGGGAGAGTGAGGTTTGCTCAGTACTCACAAGATCCAACTGGTGAGATCTATGGGTATAAGTCAGGGACTCAAAGTTATGAGCATTCTAAGACTAGAACAAATCATGGTTTTGATACTGTTGCAGATTCTCATAGTGATGCACTAATTAAGATTAAGAAGGGAGCTTTAAAAAATCTCTCTATTGGTTATATTCAAAATAAGAATGAACATGGAACTTTTGAAAACTCTAGTGACTATAATGCTTATACTTATGAGTTTGTGACAAGTAGCTTCTATGGGAAGTATCAAAAAGAGATAAATGAGAAGTTAAGTATCGATTCTTACTTAAGGTATTCTGAGTCTATCGAAGAAGGAAATCGCTATAGTTATAACTTTGTTTTCAAGGGTTATGATGGACAAGTTGAAGCAAAGTACGACCTAAATGAAAAGATGAACTTTGTTTTTGGAACTTCTTTTGATTATCGCTTTCTCGCTGATAATAGTAGTGGGACGAAACAGGGAAATGGTCAAGGATCCAATGCTTTTGTTGAAAGAGGATCTGGACCGCTGCGTACATATGCTGGTTATGGACAGCTTTCTGGAAGTTTGAATCTTGGAAAGGGCTTGCTCTATACGGTGGGATTACGTTTTGATGAGGTAAATTCGGATTATGCAGAAGCTTCAAAACTATCACCTAGAATATCTCTCATTCAGAAGTTAAGTGATCGTTGGAATGCAAAACTACTCTTTTCTTCAGCGTTGAGGTCTCCTGATTTAAAGTCGACTTTGATCAATGCTGGTGTGGTTGAAGAAGGTAACTCATTAAAGCAAAGTAAATTAAATGCTGAGACAGCAAACTCTTATGAATTTGGGATGACATACACGGCAGCGACTTATTCAAGTAGTTTATCTCTTTTTCATACAATTATTAAAGATGCTCTAAATAGAAGGACTTTTGATACAAAGAACTCTTATCGCAATGATAGTGGGGAAACTGTTTCTCAAGGGGCTGAATTTGAGTTTAAGTATTTTCCTGTTAAGAAGTGGCATATCTTTTTTAATGGGAGCTACGCTAAAGCTCGATTAGATAAGCTTTCTCAGGAGTCAGATATTAGTGGTCAAGATGTCGCAGGGGCTCCAAGAGTCATGGCAAATATTGGAACACATTATCAGTTTAATAAATTACAGCTAACACTGGTTGGAAAGTATCTTGATGAGTTTAGAAGTGATGATCAAGATCAAAGAGATAATGGTTATTTTCTTATGGATCTAAATACTCGTTACAATTATACAGATAATCTCTTCTTGAGTTTTAAAGTTTTAAATCTTGTGAAGAGGGACGTTCGCGTACCATCATTTCAAGAACAATATTATCCACAAACGATTCATCTAGGTGCTGGATACAGATTTTAGGGACTATCTTTTGATGGCCTCGGCGTAATCTATATAAGGAAAGCAGTCTAGGGTGGAAACAGGGCTACAGTTATAAACCTTGATTCCTCTTTCCTTTAGAAGATTTGCGACTTTTTCAAAGCTCTTTCTCATTTTTGGGTATTCAGTATTGTCATGATTTGCTGAGTTGAAATCGCGCCCGAAGAAGTGAGTTTCCTCATTATTATTCTTAAGATCAAGACCTAGAAAATAGATTTCTTTAAAACCCATGTAGACAGCTAGTTGAAGGGCAAAGTAGCTGATCGTATAGCCACTATAAATCCCTTCCTCTAAATCCCAACTAAAACCATCTGCACCTAATAGGTTTATCGGGATTCCTGAAGGTCTATCATCAAGAGTGAAGAGAAAACGAGATTGTTTTAGTTCCTCTGGATAGAGGTCCCAAAGTCTATGATCAAAAGCACAGTGGTAGTATGAATTTGGGAAGGCCAAGAATGAGCGATTTAACCCGAAGGTAATCCTTCTATTCAATGGCTCGAGGTCCAGTTCTTTTAAGCTTGGACCACTTGAAATAATGAAGCAGTGCTTTGTTGGATGGAGGTTTTTAAAATCAGTGAGCTCTTTAAGCATGAGAAACCTCACATCTTTCAAAGAGTTCTTCTTTTGATATCATAATATGTTTAATCATTTTTCTGTTGTATGTGTAGCATAGATGAATCATTCCATCAGAGTCTTCAAGTAACGTAGGATAAGAAAGCTCTATTTCGGATTTATCAATATGAAAGGGTCCTTTCTCAAATCGTAAGCCTAAGCTTTCTGAGATTGAAAGAGAAAGTGGATATCTTTGATGCTTTTCAGTGTGATTATTACATACGAGAATTTTATTCCCATCAAACTTTATCGCTGCGATTCCTGAAAGCGGGCAATAGAGGGGTGTCTCTCTCGCTATATCCCATGTCTTTCCAGCATCGGGTGAAAGGGCTTTCATAACATGGTTATTATCTCCAGCTGCTCTGAGATACATTTGCCATGCTTTAGATGATGTCGCGATCAGATCTCCCTGAATATATTCTCCCTTAAAAGAAGAGTACTCTGTCCAAGCGTGAATCTCATTTTGAAAACTGTAGAGAATTGTAGACATCGTCTTCTCATCATATGCACATATCGTCGCCTGATTATTAATGATCAGTGGTCTATGACGAATCATGATACCTGGCTCTGTATTAACTTTGAGAGGTTGTGTCCAAGAACCGTCTTCTGCCATTGAAGAGGCAAAGAGTTCAGCAGAGTCCCAGTAGTTTCTTTTTAAGATGACAAAGAAGATATTGAGACTTCCATTATGGCTAAAGAGAACAGGATTACCACATGATGAACCTCTTAGTTGAGGAAAGATAAAGCTACCTTTACTCCATTTCTTTTCATTCTTGTCGTATTCAGAAAGGACAATTTGCCCTTGTTCATGTTCTTTTTCTTTATAAGCATACCAAGAGGCAAAGATTCTACCATTATGTTCTTCGATAGTTGAGGCATGACTATGACCATTAAATTCACTTGGGTTGTAGATAAATTCATTATTCATATGATTTCCATTTTTATATGATTATGACTGAGTAATATTCCAAAAAGTATGATGTGGCTCAGAGTTTATAATCCAACATCATTATAACCTTTTATGAAAGGGAGAGGTGAATGAATTTAGGAAAAAGTCTTTTATTAAGTGTAGTAATGTTATCAAGTTTTGCATCGACGAAGGATTATATGCATGTTGCATTTGATTCAATGATGGAACTTTCACCTTACTTAGTTGATGAAAAGAAATTCACTGATCCAAAGAGTGAAGAAAAGATTCATACTTATATTGATAATCTACTGATGGCCTTTAAAGGAGTTCATAGTAGTAATAAGTTAAAGACTTTGGATTATGCTCCTTCATTAAGTGTTATGCGCCAGCATTTAGAAGAGACAAAAATTGCTTTTCAGCACAAGCAAAAATTCTTTGCAAGAAATAGATTAAATGCAACACAGTCTCTTTGTATTACTTGTCACGCCCAATTAAAAACAAAGGCTTCTCAAACTGTACTGTCTCAAATGAGGGCTAAGGCTTGGAAGATGAAGAGTGATTTTGAAAGAGCAGAGTCTTTCTATGTTTTAAGAGACTATCCAACGAGTATTCGCTACTACGAAAAGTATATTGAAGCTAGTTTGGAAAAGAAGAAGCAGATTGGCTTTATTTCTTTTTCAAAAATAGAGGGAGCTTTTAAAAGAGTTCTTAGCTATTACACTAAGACAAGTTTTAAGCCAGAAAAAGCATTATCATTTGTTGAAACTTATAAAGGAAATAAAGTACTCCCTGTTGAGTTTCGCGAAGATTTAAATCAGTGGAGTCGTGATTTAAACAAGTGGGTGAACGATAAGAAATTGATGAAAACTAATTCAGTTAAGGATCTCGAAACTTTCTACCTTGCAAAAATAGAGAAGCAAAGAGAATCTTCTCGCAGCATAATTGATCTGATGGTGCTCTCCGGAAGAGTTTTAAATATTTTAAAGTATCATCGAAGCAATAGTGAGGAACCTATCGCTCTTTATTGGCTAGGGTATGCAGATCGTGCCCTGAACTTTAGCTACTATTACTCAATGGCCGATATGTACCTTGTCGATTGTATCGAAAAATTTCCACGTCATGAGTATGGGAAGAAATGTTTAAATCAATATAAAGAGTCAATTCAGATGGGATTTACTGGATCTGCTGGTGAAAATATCCCTGATGATCTTAAAAATAGAATCAAAAAGTATGAACAACTTATTGGAAATTAATGAGGTTTTTTTACACTGTTTGGGATTTTAGCTGGTAACTTGGTGCAAAAGATAGTAGTAAATGCTTATATTGTTCAATAAATTGTGCCATCCTAATCGTTCAAACCACGATTCACACTATAAGTGTTTGATTTGTCGTGCTTATTTCGCCTCGGACATAGTCTATTGACCAATAGGTTATTAAATAATCCCTATTAAGGGAGAAGCGTTATTAAGGAGATTAAATTGAACTTTTCTGACTTTCCATTGAAAGCCACGCTTTTGCGTGCAATCGAAGAACGAGGATTTACAGAACCAACTGAAATTCAAGCGGAAGCTATTCCATATCTTTGCGAAGAGCAAGGAGACTTTGTTGGTCAAGCCCAGACAGGAACTGGGAAAACTGCGGCATTCTCGCTACCACTATTAAATAATATTGACCCAAGTGAAAAAACAATCCAGGCCATCGTACTTTCTCCAACTAGAGAACTTGCAAACCAAATCTGTGAAGAAATGGGAAAATTTTCTAGTAAAGACGGAGTAAAAGCTATTTCTGTTTACGGTGGAACATCTATCGATAATCAAATTAGAGATCTTAAGAGAAAGAAGCCTCAGATTGTTGTTGGGACGCCAGGACGTGTTCTTGACCTTATCAACAGAAGAGCTCTTAAGCTTGAGAACGCAGTTTATTCTGTTCTTGATGAGGCAGATGAAATGCTAGATATGGGATTTCTTGATGATGTTAAAGAAATTCTAAGCTATGTTGAAAGAGAAGATAAGCAAACGTGGATGTTCTCAGCAACTATGCCAAGACCAATTCTTGAGCTAATCCAAGATTATCTTAATGAGCCGAAGATTATTAAAATCAAAAAGAAAACATTAAGTAACGAAAATATCACTCAGAAATTCTATGTCGTAAGAGACAGACAGATGAAAGAAGCTGTATGCCGTCTTCTTGACGCAGTTGAAGAGTATTATGGAATTATCTTTACTAAGACTAAGCTAGAAGCGAAGAACCTGACAGATGAACTTAATATGAGAGGTTACCTAGCAGACTCTCTTCACGGTGATATGGATCAAAAGCATAGAGATCACACGATGAAGAAGTTTAAAGATAAGAGAGTTAAGCTTCTTGTTTGTACAGATGTTGCGGCAAGAGGGATCGATGTTGATCACTTAACTCACGTATTTAACTTTGGTCTACCACAAGATCTTGAGTCATATGTTCACAGAATTGGACGTACTGGGCGTGCAGGACAAAAAGGTATGGCCTTAAGTGTTGTTGCTCCTTCAGAGTTAAGAAAAATTGGTCAACTTGAAAGACTGACGAAAGCAAAAATTGAAAGAGAGACTCTTCCAACTGTTGATATCTTAAAAGATGCGATGATTAGAAGATCAGTCAATCAATTCGACTTTATTTTTGAAGATCTTGAAAAGAATGACAAAATGGATGACTCATTCAAGTTATTCGAAGATGCTTTTGAGCACCTAGATAAAGAACAGATCCTAAAAGTTATGTTCAAGTCATTATTTGCAGATGCAATGAATAGACTAGACCGTGAGCCAGTTATTGATGCTCCACAAAGAGAGAAAAGAGAGAGAAATACAGTAGGAACACCAGACCACAGAGGAAATATCAGATTCTTCGTAAGTGCTGGTCGTGATGATGGATTAACTCTTCACTCTCTACTTGAAGATATCGCAGGAGAACTAAAAATTGATCAGAGAATGATCAGAAATGTTCAACTTAAAGAGAAATTCTCTTTCTTAGATGTTCCTGCTCAGTATCAAGAACAGTTAATTGGTAGTACAAACCTATTTGCTGGTGAAAGAAGAATGAGATTTGAACCAACTAGAGAGAACCGTTCTGGTGGATCTCGTGGTGGTAGACGTGATTTCGGTCCAAGAAGTGGTGGAGGTCGCGGAGGAAACTTCGATAGAGGTGGATCTCGTGGTGGAAACCGTTCAAGAGGAGGCGGAAGAAGATCTTCTGGAAATTCTAATGGAAACAGAAGAAACTCTAACGGAAACTCTATGGATAGGAACTACAACTACTAATTTATCCTATGAAAGAATTTGACGTCATAATAATTGGTGCAGGTGCTGCAGGCTTAATGGCCGCGGCACATGCCACCAAATTAAAAAAGTCAGTTCTTCTTATCGAGTCCAATAAAAGCCCTGGACGTAAGATTATTATCTCAGGTGGAGGACGTTGTAACTTCACTAATCTAGAAGTTGATTCAAGCTTCTACGTTTCTAAGAATAAGCACTTTGTAAAATCTGCCTTAAAGCAATACACAAATTGGGACTTCATTGATCTCGTTTCGAAATACGATGTGAAATACCATGAAAAGACGTTAGGCCAACTCTTCTGTAATGGAACTTCTAAAGAGATTTTAAATATGCTCTTACAAGAAATTGGTAAGAGTGCTCAAATTAACTGTGATGAAAGAGTCTCTGAAGTGCTAAAGACTGAAGAGGATGGATCATATGAAGTTAAGACGAATCGTGATCTCTACAGAGCTAAGAAATTAATAGTTGCTTGTGGTGGTCTTTCTATGCCAAAGATGGGAGCCAGTGATATTGGCTACAAGATTGCTCGTCAATTTGGGCATAAGATCATTGAGACAAATCCGGCACTTGTTTCCTTTACTGCTGACGAGGATTTAAAAAAGAGAGTTTAGCTCTATTTCTGGGGTCTCTGTTCTTGCTAAGGTGAGTAGTGGTGATCAGAGCTTTATGGAAAATATTCTTTTTACTCATCGAGGCCTTAGTGGTCCGGCCGTCTTAAAAGCATCTTTATATTGGTCTCATCGAGAGAAAGTTCGCATCAACTTTCTTCCGTCTATAGATGTTTCTGAAATTCTTTCAAAGAATAGTAAGAAAATAGTTCTCAACTCTCTTAAAGAATATCTCCCTGTTAGATTTGTGGAAACATGGATTGGGCAAATCCCTCGAATTCTCCAAAAGAAGGGGGCAGAAGTTTCTAAGAAAGAAATTCTTGAGCTAAAAGAATTACTTCATGAGTTTGACTTCATTCCTTCAGGAACTGAAGGCTACAGAAAAGCCGAGGTTACTAGAGGTGGGGTCGACACAGATCAAGTAAGCTCAAAAACAATGGAAAGTAAGCTTTCTCCTGGACTTTTCTTTATAGGAGAGGTTCTTGATGTAACAGGGTTACTGGGAGGCTATAATTTTCAGTGGGCATGGTCCTCTGGATATGTTGCAGCTTCGAATGTATAATCTTCCTTATGAAGAAAAACCAAATTATATTCACAGGTGGTGGAAGTGGGGGACACGTTGTTCCTGCCCTAACACTAATATCTAAACTTAAGTCTCAAAACTTCGAAATTATTTATTTTGGGTCATATACAGGTATTGAATCAAAACTAACTGAAGGAAAAGTTGATCGTTATATTGGTATTTCGACGGGAAAGATTCGTCGCTACCTCTCTGTTGAAAACTTCATCGATATATTTAAAGTATTTATAGGACTTATTCAGAGTTTGTGGAAAATATTCTTCTTAAAAAAAGGTCCATTAGTTATTTTCTCTATGGGGGGATTCGTTTCTGTTCCCGTCGTTATTGCTGGGAAGCTCTTAGGAGCTAAAGTCTTCATTCACGAACAGACAACGAGAGTTGGACTCGCGAATAAAGTGGCCTCTAAGTTTGCAGATAAAGTATTTGTAAGTTTCGAAGACTCATTAAAGTTCTTCCCTCAAGGAAAGGTTCAACTTTCAGGATATCCTGTCAGAGATATCTTCTTAGATAAGACGATTCAAACAAAGAGTTATAAAGGTATTGATTTAGAAAATAAGAGAAAGCCTCTTATCTTTGTAACTGGTGGTGGAAATGGTTCCAAGCTTCTTAATGACAAGATCAAGCACAACCTTGAACACTTAACTGGAACTTATGATATTATTCATCAAGTTGGAGCTAGTTATATTGAGGAATATCGTAAACTTGAAAATGAGAGCTATAAGACAGCTGACTTCCTAGGTGATGAAATGCCAGATATCTTCAAAGCCGCAGACGTTGTTCTTTCAAGATCTGGAGCAGGAACGGTAGCTGAGCTCATGGCCCTTGGAAAACCTAGTCTCTTTATACCTTTAAAAATTGCGCAAAAGAATGAGCAATTCCATAATGCGATGGCCGCTAAAGAAAGTGTTGGCTCAATAGTCGTAGAAGAAGATGATTTTGGAAGTATCGATCTTCTTGCAACATTTGAAAAAATTAGAGCTCTTGATAAAGATAAGGGCCCTGCCCTTAGAAATAATGCTGTTGATTTCTTGCTGGCGCAAATTAGGGCCAGTTATGAATAAAATGACAAAAACTTACAGCCTGTAAGTGCTTAAAGTTACAGGCTTTTTAAGTGAGTAATTCTTACTCACATCTATATGAGAAAATCCTCTCTGATGCTAAAAGTAGTTATTCAAATTGGAGTAACTATGAAGCACTTTCTTATCTTGATCTTAGCTATACCGTCTTTTTCTTTTGCAGGAAAAGTTGTTAGAGAGAAGGCCAAGGTTCAAGTATTCAAAAATAGAAATTGTCAGAGTACAGATTCTTGTGGACTAAAATCATTTAAGGTTGAGTCATATAACTATGGTGCTCATTTTAGTAAGACAGAAGTGAGTTATGGAACTGGAATGTATGCCTCTTTTAAAACTCAATCAGTAAATGATTTAGAGGATTATGCTGTCGTTCAATATATCAAGGGTTGTAAGTTTGAATCATATAAGAATACAGACGGAAGTATTTCAAAGAGAATTGCTGAAAAAAGAGAGTTCTTTGACGAAATTGTCGACTTCATACATGAGGATTGGGTTCTTGATTCAGTTGATTTAGATCCTGTTTACAATAGTCATAAGCAGGGCAGACATCTCGTCTATCGTTGGAATCATCAACAAAATACAAGAGCAGATCATATCTATCTTTATAGTGAATACCCAAAAGTACCTTTTTCNCTACGTGAGAGATTTTCCTGGGACAGTATCGGTTTCATCATTAGGAGCTAAGTAATTATTTCACTTCAGTTTAAAACGTGTATTTTTTAAAATCAAAGGATGTTCCCTATGAATCAACCTCCGGCTGGGTTGTACAGAAAAAGCCCAGTAAGTGTTTTGAATGGGATAGTTCTCATATTTATAACTTTAAGAACAAGAAGTATGAAAGAAGAGTAGGGATTGACCCTTTTTGTAAAAGCGCTAATCGTTAAATTCTTTTATAATCAAGTTCCAAAGATAAAGAGACGATCGACTTAGGTAGGTCGTTCTTTTTTCTTGCAATAAAGAAGTCTAAATCTTCTACCCAAAGTAGAATCATCTAAAACAATTAACTTCCCTTTTTTTAAATCGTCTTCAAACATTTGAATAGGAAGATTTCCCCATCCTAATCCATTTTTAATCATAAGTGATTTGTAGTTGTGATCATTGACTTGCCAAACCTCTGTCTGCTCTTCGAAGTGGCCCATTTTATTTATTGGAGAAGTTGAAGAACTATTAATGATAATCCTAGGGAGCTTTTCATAGTGTCCTTTGAGCTCCTTTAATTTCTTAGGGCTAATACATGGCTTGAAGTTTATAGTGATAATTTTTTCTTTCACGACAGATTGAGGAATCGCAATATTGGGAATAATCGCCATCTCAACTTCATCATTAAGAAGCTGATCAAGGCCGCCGTCAATAGCATCTGTTCTTATTTTTAATTTTGTATTAGGTCTATCTCTTTGGAAATCATTTAAGATGTGAACAACATTTGTGAATGGTATAACACAGTCAATAGAAATTCTTATGATGGGCTTATCGATGCCACCAAGTTCTCGACCATACTCATAGAGGTTGGAATATTGTTCTAGGAGTTTGAGTGACTTTTGGTAAAAGAGATTCCCTTTTTCGGTAATCTTGGGACGATATTCTGAGCGATCAAAAATCAGAAATCCCAATTCTTCCTCTAGTTTCTTAATGGCCACGCTTAGTGATGATTGAGACTTGTTCAATTCAATTGAGGCCTGCTTGAAACTACCGGTTCTCATAATAGTATCTAATATAAGTATTTGATTTTCTGTCATACATGATCACTTTTTTAGATAATCTTATTCAATTAATTATACTATTATTCGATATTCTTTATCTATATAATTCTTCGTAAGGAGATATAAATGGATAAAGAAATAATAAATGAATACTGTGCCTCTGTAAGTGAGGGTGAAAGTGCAGCATGTAGACGTATTAGAGAAGCAGCAGTTGAAAGGTTTCCAGATTTTGCTCGAATGATTTCTGGTGGCCTTGAGAATGCAACATTGAAGCTTTTACTGAAAATTTCAAATGCTAAGAATGTCCTAGAGGTGGGAACATTCGTAGGTTACTCAGCTTTAAGTATGGCCGAAGCATTACCTGATGATGGGAAGATTACAACACTAGATGTTAATGATGATTTTGTTTCTCTAGCTAAAGAAGTTTGGGCAGAAACTGAAGTGGGAAAGAAGATTGAATTAGTTCTAGGACCTGCTCTCGACTATATGACAGAGACTTCACAGAAATTTGACATGATTTTTATTGATGCTGATAAGGTGAATTATATAAACTATTTTAACCGTGGTCTTGAACTTTTAAATGAAGGTGGGATCATTGCTATTGATAATGCTCTTTGGGGAGGACGTGTTTTAGAAGAGAATCCTGAAGAAGAGTCAACTAAGACAATAAAGGCATTAAATAAATTAGTTTCAGACAGAGAAGATTTGCAATCAGTCCTTCTTCCAGTAAGAGATGGATTGCATTTAGTTATAAAGAAATAGGAGAACAAACAAATGAAAAGAACATTCAAGGTACTACTTTTAGCTCTAACACAGGTATTTGTATTCGCTAAGACAATTGATTTAGCTTCAAAAGAAATCAAGTGGACAGGTGATAAAGTTT
>NZ_AUNJ01000290.1 GCF_000447775.1 Bacteriovorax sp. DB6_IX | reverse complement strand
CCGGAAGATCTCGATGATCTCTTTCTTGGAACGTTGATGTCTAATGAACACTCTTATATGCGCCATATCTTTAATGGTGTTTTTGCTCCAGAGCTCTTGTATTGGAGTTATGCAAAGTTCTTAGGCTCACATTTTATCTCAATCTATAAATTTCACTACAAGAAACTTTCAGCAACTCATTTACAGATGAGAGTGACTTGTCCTGATGAATATGAGGTCCATCCGCTTTGCTACGTTGTCTATGAGCATCTCTTTCGCTTTGCTCCGCAAATTATTGGTCATAAGGAATCGAAGGTTAGTGTCGATTATCAAGGGCATACCGCCATATACAATATTGAGTTGCAACAAGTTGATAAGCTCTCAACTAAATTCTTTAGGGCCTTTAAGATACCCCTGTTTTTTAAGTCTTGGGTTAGACTCTTAGAAAATGTTGTTTCTGAAAGATATGAGAGAGAAAGAGCGCATCAAGAGCTTGAAAAGAAGAGTCGTGAAATTGAAAAGATTGCGCAAGATAATGTTCTCTTTACTCGTTTTCTCGTCCATGACTTAAAGAATAGTCTATTTGTTGCAAATCACTATGTGAAGAAATCTAAGGAGGTTTGTGCCAATAATGGAATTCAAACTCGTAACTTTGAAAAGGCCCAGATGGCCATTGATACAGTTATCGAAACGCTCGAAAGAGCAAAAGAGCTAGAGGCCACTGAGGTTAAAGATAGAGTCAATCTTGATAATTTTAACTTAGTTGAGGCCATTAATGAGGCCATTGATAATATGTATTTTATGGCCAATGAAAAGGCCATTTCTATCAACTTAATTCACCCTGAGTCTGATTTTATTGAGATAAGATCAGATAGAATGCTCCTTATTCGATCAGTTCTTGAGAATCTTCTCACTAATGCGATCAAATTTAGCTTTGATGAGGGGGAAATTAATATTCGCCTAGAGCTGAAAGAGAGTTCTGTTTCTATTTCAATTGAAGATCAAGGAATAGGAATCCCTGAGCACTTTCTTGATCATCTTTTTGAAACAAGTGAAAAACAGTGGGGATTGGAACTCATGGTGAACGTGGAACAGGGTTTGGTCTACTGATCGTTAAAAAAGTTCTCAATCAATTAGGTGGAAGTATTTCGGTTTCTTCAATTCATAAGGATTGTGGAATAGGTGAGCACGGAACTTGTTTTAAAATTGAGTTACCGCTTTCTTAAACTAAATAAGTTGAAAGATTGTTAGTTCTAACTAATGCTTAGAAAGACCTCCTTCAGTTGAACTTATCCTTTTCTCTTTTTTCTAATCCCTTTTTCAATCTAATAAAATCCTAACAAAGTCTTAGATTGACTCTTAAATTTTCTGTCTTATATTAGTGGCAAATAGAGAGTTGTCGTTGATAAAAAGCTCGTGTTCTTGCTGTTAAATTAGAATTAATTTTTTGCGTATAACAAATCGGGGGATTTATGAATACTGAGTTAAAGACACATTGGCGTAGGGAGTATTATATTCTTCGTCGTCACCTAATTGATGGACTCATCACTTTTGTTCATTTCTTTTATTTAAGCTTCAGGCTATTAGCACAAGGAAGTTATAAGATGCTTCGTGTGTTTTGGGGGGAGAAGTTAAGCACTCGACCTGAAATTGCTGATCCGACATCTGAGGGGCATATAAGAGAAGAAATCTTTATTGATGGATTAACAAAGGGACCTAAGAAGGTCCCTTAATATTTTTTGATATTTGATTACCAGCCGCCACCGCCGCCTCCTCCACCTCCGCCACCACTTCCGCTACTTGAGGATGATGACGATGTGGCCATGGCACTTGAGATCGAAGAACCAAGTGAACCAGCTAGGGCCGCTGAACTAAAGCTATAACTATTATTTAAGTTTGATCTATACCATGTAGGAGAATAGTGATTTTCTTTAAGTGATTTTCCTACTTCTTTTTCAAAACGTAATGACCAACTACCTTCTTCTCCTAGGGCCTGGGCATAGGGAAGAAACTTTTCAAAGAGCTCTGGAGTCATCTCAGGTGGATTGAGCTTATCAAGACGATCTTTTTCAGCAATGGCCAGATATTGTCTAAAGCCTTCAATTTTATCAATGAGTCTTTGGCCTTTCTTCGTGGCCGATGGAATGAGGGCCAAAAATACTCCCAATGGTAAGCAGTGTAGAAGAAAGAGGACGATATAGAGTGTCGATATACCAATGGCATGATAACTGAAGAGTCCCCCGTGGATTGAGAGGAAGATCATTGGGAAAATATAGCGAATCTTCTTCCATTTTGAATCAGTTGTTCTTGAGTTAACAAGTAGAACGAGCAGATAGCCAATCGCTGAAAATTCTACCGCCCCTATAAATACTCCTGCTTGAAAGCTTCCAATTCCCTTTGAAAAGAAATAAAGAGAGGTTAGGGTCAATAGAATTCCAAGGATCATATAGGGAATATTATAGGTAAAGAGTGGCTTACTAAATTCCCCTAATTCTTTTTCAAAGGCCCTCTTTGCTTTTAATAATGTCTTGCGATTGGTTCTTGCCAGAGTGATAAAATCATCATCTTTATTTGAGCTAAAGAGATTATTAAATAAAGCTCTCTCTTCCTTTGATAATTCATTTTCTGATTCTAGAGCCTCTTCACTTTTTTTCTTTCTTAAAATGATATTGGAGTCTTCTTCAATTGAAATCTTACCTTTGACCGCCAGGTTCATTATGGCCGCAGCAATGGCATCATTATGTGAGCGATGAAGATAGGCCCTGTTGATCTTAGCAGGGGAGAGATCCTCTGGTGGATTAAATCTCGGAATAATAGTTTCTCTTTGGGGGTCAATTCCGTGCACATACCAAAGTCCATAAAGAGCGACTAGAAGGAGGATTAATCCTGCAAACTTGTATTGTATGCCTTGTAGAATAATATCTTGTTTGATTCTTTGAAAAATATTAAGACTTGCAATATTGTCACTTGGAAACCTGACGGCAACTGACCAACCCTCTTTCTTCTTAAGAGCTCGAGAGGTCCTTAGTTTTACTTCACCATTTTCTTGCTCTACTTCTACAGCACTTTCTTTAGACAGATACTTCCCAGTAAAGGCATTGGCCAAGTAAAGTTCACTTGGGTTATTGCCTGCGAGTCTAAATGTAGCGCTACTGTTGAGAATAGGAAATCTCCAACCATCACCAGTAATATTCCAAAAGAGCTCACTCGTTTTCACTTTCTGATTATTGAGTTCAAGTTCGCCAAGTTCATAAATGTGACGACTCATTTGATAAGTGATTTGATATTGATGAAGCCCCTTTTTTACATATCGATTCTTATGGCCAATGTAGACTCTTATTCCATTGGTGATAGGCTTCAGATGATAGGCTTCTCGTTGACCGTCCTTAGAGACTGAAAGAATTCGAAAGGCGGTGGTATTAACTCCAAATTTCTGTGATTTTCTAATTAGTGGAAGATCCCTGTAGATCCCTCTTCTTATTAGTCTTTGTAGTGAATTGACTTCAATATTTTCGGTAACTGTTATTGTATTATCGTAGTTGATGAGGACATCCACATCAAAGTTTTTGATATACTCTTTATTCTCCAGACCCTTAGCGTGTAGGGACAAACTAAGAATTGTGAGAATAAAGATTCTTAAAATAGATAGATTCGACATTTTGGTTTCCTAAGAGAACTTAACTTCAGGCATAGACCTGTGTTGTTCTTCGACTTCAAAGAATTCGCGCTTAGAGAAGTTAAAGGCATTGGCCACGAGGTTACTTGGAAAAGAGTCAATGGCAATATTGAGCTCCCTTGTTGATCCATTATAGTATCTTCTGGCCATTTGAACTTGCTCCTCAATATCTGAGAGCTCTTTTTGAAACTGGATGTAGTTCTCGTTAGATTTTAGCTCCGGATAGGCCTCTGCTAGGGCGAAGACTGACTTAAGGCCACTGGCCAAGGCCTTCTCAGATTCGGCCCTTTCTGGGATATCGTTTCCTGCACTTAAGCATTGTTGCCTATACTTTGAAACATTTTCAAATACTTCACTTTCGTGTTCAGTAAATGATTTCACTGTTTCAATAAGTGCTGGAATGAGATTATATCTTCTTTTTAATTGAACATCGATTCCACTCCATGCTTCTTCTACCATAGACTTCTTTCTGACCAGTCCATTGTAGATGGCAATAATTGTGAAAATAATAAGGATGATAATCGCAAAGATTATTGCAATAAGTGTTGTCATTTAAACCCCTTTTGTTTGTTAACCTATCGGTTTATCAATGAAAGGGGTTTAGCTAAGTCGTGAGAATTCTACCAGTTCCAGACGTAACCGACAGTTGTTGTATAGGCGTATCCTGAAAGATCGCTAACTCCTGCCGTTGTCCCATCTTTTGGTGCGAGATCCTGAGTGTTTTTGTCGTGGAAAGCGACATCGTGTAATAGGAGCTCGATATTGATATAAGACTCTTTCAGCTTGATTGGAAATTCTAATCCAAATCCAAGGGCCACACCAATTCCACCACCTTTATCATCAGGTTCTGTATCCAGGTCGAGATATTTATTTGTCACATACCAGTACTCAACTCTTGCTGTTAAGTAGGGGTTCGAGTAGGTAATGGCCGTTCCAAGATTTGAAGTGTCGATATAGTAGCGATATGAGAAGAATGATCTCAACATGCTGACTTCAACAAAACCTGGCCCATCTGGATCAAATCCATCAGTGGCCTCATTTATAAAGTAGCTATGCTTTGAGAAGGCAAAACCAAAGCCCCATGAAGATTGAAAGTCGCTAAAGTAGTTGATACTCATTCCAAAGGTTGGGGGATCGTTGTCGTAGATCTCGCCACGGTTACCATCGAATTGAGTCACTCCTAGAAAGAGTGAGAATGAAAAGAAACGACCATACTTGAAGAATCTTTCATCCTCCATGATTTGAGTATTTTCGAGATCTTCATTGAAATCGGAGAAGATATCTCCTCCAATATTGAGATCGTCGTCATCAATTCCTTGGAGTCCACCTTGGGCGAAGATATTAAAGCTCAGTAGTAGAGCTAGAATAATTTTATATTTATGTGGCATGCGCTTCCTTATAAGTAAAAGTGAACAGCAGCGACAACAAAATTAGACCCTGTTGTCTCTATTGTAAACTCATCAATTTTATACATAGAGAGACCAAATTCCACACTAAAGCCTAAACTTTGAAGTCCTTGAAAACTAAACTCTGTTCCAAGGCCGAGGTCAAATTGAAATCCCGTATCGTCTTGGATTGTATTGGTCTTCTTATTGATGAGGGCACCCATAAAATGGGCATAGAATGTGAGGTAGGGCTCGTCAAAGATATTGCGATAACCTTTTAGGCCTGCGGCCCATCCACCTGTATCACTTGTGTTGATTCCCAGTAGACCACCAAAGGCAAAGGACTTTGATTTTTGAAGTTTAAATGAAACGGCCGGAATATCGTTCTTTAATTGGTTCGTGAATCCAACTCCCATTCTTCCAATTCTCTCTGTCGCGAGGGCAGGGAAAGTAAGAAGTATGGCCATAAGCGTAATTTTTAAGCTATTCATAACTCGTAGCGTCCTGTTTTAGTTGTTGTTTTTATTATTGTATCGAGTCCAAGTATTTTTGACAACTTTAGGCGAGATATTTAAAATTAACTGATTTATTTGATGACATATCTATAACTAAGGAAGGAATTAAAATGACAACTGAAACTGTCAATGGACAAGGATTTGAATCAGAACTAAATAAGACAGAGATTGGCTCTTTCTTGGCCCACAATAAGGCCCTCGTTATTGTTCTCGTTATTGGAATTCTCGTTGGGGTCCTTGGTTATGGTGCCTACAACTCAATCCAATCATCTAATGAGAAGGCCGCGGCAAATGCACTTCATACATATGAGATCAATACCCTTGATAAGTATGTTGCAGGAGCTCTACCTGTCGATCAGGCCCTATCTGAATTTAAAGCACAGAAAACTGAGCACGGTAATATGGGAGCTGTATTCACGGTTGGACTTTCTGCTTTTGATGCCATGTTTGCTAAAAAAGATTTTAAGGCCGCTGCGCAGATTGTTTCTTCACTAGAAGCAAAGAACCAGTACCAAACATTTATGTTGGGAATTAGAAGAGCTGCTGTATATGAAGAGGCTGGAGAGCTTGATAAGGCCATTTCTGAGCTTGAGCTTGTGCTTGCGACGAAGCTTCAGGTTATGGAAGATAAGCTTTATCTTGATCTTGGAAGACTTCAAATGAAGAAAGGGAATAAGGCAGAAGCGAAGAAGAACTTTGAGATGCTTAACAAGATTAAGTCTCAAAATATCTTCAAGTCTCTAGCGCAGTACTACCTACAGCAATTATAATTAGAGGTTTCATTGAAGAATATACTATTCACTACTTTATTATTAACTCTGACTTCTTGTGCTTTTGTTCAAAAAGTTAAGAAGCTAGAGTTAAGACCAGGATCAGTTCAAAAAGAGCACTTTAATGCTACTTGGATTAAGAATCTCGATCCAAATTACCAAACAGGTAATTTACCAATTAACCTAGGTAGCCCACTAGTTCATAATGGGATTGTCTACGTTGGTAATAATAATGGTTTTATGGACGCTTATTCCCTAAAAAATGGTCGCCTCCTTTGGAGAGAAAAGACTATGGGGGCCATGCATTCAGCACCAATTGTTCATGAAGACGTTCTCATCTATGGTGATATCCATGGAAGAATGTATGGAAAGAATTTAGTCACAGGTAAATTTGATTTTATTTTTGACTTAGGCTCTGCTGTTGATGCAACTCCGGTTGTGGCCAAGGGAAGACTTCTCATCCACACAAGAAACCATAAGATCTTCTCTGTTGATGCAAAGACAGGAAAAATTCTTTGGACTTATAAGAGATCAGTTCCTTACTTCTCAACACTACAAAGAACATCGCGTCCGCTGGTTATTGCCAATCGCGTTTTTGTAGGGTTTGCTGATGGGCATCTGGTGGCCTTTTCTCTAGAAGAGGGGCAAGTGATTTGGGAAAAGAAAATGTCTTCGGCCGATAAATTTATCGACGTTGACATGTCTCCTTCATTCTTTAGAAGTAAGCTAGTTGTCAGCTCTGTAAATGGACAAGCTGAAGTTATCGCGCCTCAAAGTGGTATTCTTTTTAAGAGACTTCCATTCACAACGAATAGGGACGCAACTCTATTTGAGGAGTTTGCACTCTTTGGAACAATTGATGGAAAGATCGTCGCCCTAGATGATGGTTTTAATATTCAAAAAGAAGTTAAGCTTACTGATAAGCCAATTAGTTCTATCAAAAGATGGAAGAGTGGTATTATCGTAACAACAATTGGTAAGGAAGTTTTCTATCTTAACAAGAATTTCATGCTAATTGATAAATTTGATCTTGGATCTGCTTATTCAGCAGTATTTGGTCATACGAGTGTCGAAGATGACTCTCTGGCCATCTTCTCTTCTCGTAATAGATTATACTTATTCAAATAATTTTGTTGCCCAATTGGCCTTTAACCTAGTTAAGGCCTCTTGGGTATAATTGACCTTCTTCTTAGTTGAAGCAAGTCCACGGCCCTTAGCGCGAGCACGAGATTTTTCCCCAATCGTATTTAAAAGAGTCTCATTATAGAAGAGAGTCGTTTTAAGTAGCGAGTTTACCCCTTGAGCATTCTTTCCAAGCTTATTCTTCTTAGTAATTTCAATCAGGTTCTCATAGATATAGTAATTATCACTGGCCCCTGTAAAGCACAGTTGTGATAGCTCTTCGTAATTTCTATCCATATGATCTCTCATTGCAATAGGGATTGAAGATGAAGAGTTTGGAAGTTGTTTCACAATGGTCTTATTCTGGTAATCACTCTTTGTCTTCTTAGACCAGCTCCATTTCTTTGGTGTGTCTTTGTAATCAAGAAGAACTTGGTGATAGACAGGGCAATGCTTAATATCCTTTCTGTATTCAGGATAGAGTTCTGTGAATGACTCATATTGCTCATAAAGAGAGAGGAAATAGAGATTCTTATTACTATAGTCTAGTCCTTGTGCCTTATAAGCATTGGCCGGGACCCTTCCTCTTGAGTAGCTGAATGATTCAACTTCATACTTAGGAATTTTATTTGTACTAACTGACCTCGATTTATACCTGGCCATTTTCTCTTTAATTGACTCTGGTCTTCTATATGTACTTGCACAACTTGCGAGCATCAGAAGGCTTGTTACGAGAAAAATTCTTTTCATATCAACTCCGAATCAGTGGGGGCAATAGTGCCCCTTATAACTGATATCGGAATATTTGAGATTTATTTTAAAGAATTAAGTCCGAGTAGCGAACTAGGGTAAGTCTTGGTAGGCCTGCTTAATGGCGTCCTTAAGACTTAGTTGAGTTAAATACTTCGTTGCAATAAAGGCCCTTTGAGAATTGATTATTCCACTTGAGACACTAAATTCCTTAAGAGCTTCATTCTTATCGACAGTATTGAGAATGATGGCCTTTACTAGCTCTGGGTTTTGGTTGAGCTTGTACTTTTCGAGTAAAGAGAACACTTTCAGCGCTAGGGCACTTACTTGAGGTGCCGCTTGGCTTGTTCCATTTATTGGTAGTTCTCTATCTCCTGGGACACAACTCTTTACTGCAACACCTGGAGCAAAAACAGAGACTGTATTCTTTCCAAAGTTTGAGAAGTAAGCCTTCTCATTATTTTGGTCACTTGCTGCCACACTGATGACATTTGGAAGTTGAATACTTGAAGGATAGTGTAATTCTTTATCCGTGTCCTCTTTCTTATTTCCAGCAGAAAACACAAAGAGATTATTCTTATTTTCTTTAATTAGAGTCGTGGCTTTTTTGAGAAGTCCACGAATAAAATTATCACTTATCTCTTTCTTGATTTCTTCAAATTGGTTTTGAGTTTTTTTGCTTTCACCAAATTGCTCTTCAAAGAGTCCATCAACAATCTTTTGAGTTGTTGAGTAACCTTGTCCCCAAGAAGCGTGGATGACCTGGGCCTTATCCTTTGCGTATCCTGAAGCGACATCAAATTTTCCAATCATCCAAATAATATACTTATTAATATAAGATTCAATATGGGCGATCTTCTGCTCTTGTGATCCTTTTTCAAGGGCCTTGAATTCTGGCTTTACGAAAGCTCCCTCTGTGGGCTCTCCCAGGTATTGAATTGGAATAAAGGTTAGATCTTCCTTGGATAGCTCCTCAGGCATCTGCTTCGTATTGACGGCCAGACAAGTTACGTGAGAGCCATGAGAGTACTTGCTAAAGGCCTTTCTTTTTTCGACAAACTCAGGATCTTTTCTAATTTTATTATACCAATCTAGTTCGGCCTCTGTGATTGTTCCAAGAGTCTTCTTTGCTCTAACTTCATAGTAGAGATAGACTTCACTAGGAAAGACTGTCGTATCATTATAATCAAAGACTTGATTAGAGTTCTTAACGAAACTCCACCCATGAATATCATCGATGAATCCATTATTGTCATCATCTTGATTATTTAATTTCTCGACATGATTGATCCAGAGATGATCTCTTAGTTTTATATGGTGAATATCAACTTGATTATCTAGAACTGCGACTGTTGAAGCGAGTGTTAAACTTTGTCCTATTAATAATAGAGCGAGTTTTTTAAACATCATTTCCCCTTGATTGTCTCTGTGTTGTCCTAAATTTCTAACAATTGTGGCCAGTCTCGTCAAACATGCTGCGATGCAAATCTAAATGTCTAACCTAAATACAATAGGATAGTGGTCAGAAGGATTATTCCAGACATCATACTTTGTGCGCGGCAGTTGCTTCACCGAGTCATTATTATTCTTATAGCGATAGATTGCGATATCCTGAACAAGGTGCGATTTGTTCTTATCAATGAAAGCATAATCTAGTTGGATGGGAAGTTTATTCTGTCCATTAAAGAGAAAGTAAGTCGGTCTTCTATCTTGAGGAAGGTCAGCGATACTTAGGACATCGCTTAAGTGGTAGTACTCATAGATTTTCTTAAATTCTTCGTCAGTTGAAAACTCTGAGGCATTCCCATTGAAATCCCCACAGATAATAATTGGTATATTGGGATATTTTTCTTGGGTCTTGTAAAAGTTTTTAAGGCTAAATTCTAACTCTGCTTCACGACGACGCTGACTTCTTGGATCAATTCCATCTGGATCTCTTTGAGATTTAAGATGCACAAGGAAAATAATCCCAATTGGATTCTTCTTCTCCTTGTCCTCATGAGAAAAGATTTGAAGTTCGCTCAAGTCTCGACTCATATAGTAGGTTGGGAGTTTGTACTCGCCATCTTCTTCGGCCCATCTCTTTTCATGGGGATAATTAAAACCGATAGGATGATTTCTATATGTATATTGAGCAAATCTTAAATTTAAGCCTTTTTTGATAAGATAGCCAATTTCAATACCTCTATCAGAGTTTCCTTCGATTAGGGCACAGTGATAGTTGTCGTCCAGATAGTGCTTATTAAAATATTCAAGACTTTCAATTCCTCCAACTTCGCTGAGGCAGTAGATATCAGCATTAATATCTTCAAAGACCTTCTTGAGTTGATTGAGTTTTTCTTCTGTCTTATAAGGGGTGTAAGGAGGAAGTTCTGGTGAGGCCTTTTGGATAAAGAGATTTTCAATATTGTAGACACAAATTTCTAAACTCACAGGCAACTCCAACCAAAGATGAATCTTTCATAGCTCTTCGTATTTTGATTCCAAATATCCTTACAAAATGTCGACTGGTAAAGTCTTGGGTTTGAGAGTTTAGAGATAAATTTCTCTCTTAGCTCTTTTGGACATTGGGCCTCTCTGATATCAGTGGCCGTTGGGGTTTTGAAGGTGGCCAGGTAATGATTTTTCTTCTTCTCATTATTATTAGAGTGAGATTTATTTGAGAAAACATGGAGAGTGTAAAATGCACCCTCATGATCTTGGTTAAAAACTAAAGCATTATCTTTTAAAAGTATTGGAAGTGACTTTCTTGGAATAAAGTAACTTTGACCATCTCTTTCACGAATCGCAAGATTTGGTAGGATCTTCTTATTCTTTAAGAGTTCATTTGAACTCTTAATAAACATTGTGGCCTCATATATCTCTTTATCTTTTACTCTATGCTTAGAGCAGCGAGAGTCAAATGTCACCATGGTTTTATTTTCTTTCTCTGTCGTCCAGAAACTGATAGGAAGCCCGTACTTCTTTTGAAACTTATTGAGTTGAGATTGTTTACGAGATTTTAAGGCCTCGTTCCACTCGAGATTTACTTTCCCTAACTCTATTGTACAGCTTGAGTTCTGTTGACAGCCCTTATTCATATGAATGGCCATATGAGGCAGGAATTTGACCTCCGTTTCAGCCTGAAGGGTTGTGGAAAGAGAGAAGAATAGGGGAAGAAGAAAAGTTTTTTGCACACTCTATTCTAACAGTAATTTTCTAGAGGGGTCAAAAAAAGGTCCTTACCGATAGGGGGGCGGTAAGGACCATTTTAAACACAATAGGGAGGGGGGCTTGATCTTAGGGGGGGATCAAGCTTATTTATTCTTTATTATCTTTCTACTGTTCCATCAATTGGACAGTCGATTCCTGGAATACAGTCTCCTGAGAGGTTTGGTTTCCATTCGTCAGCTTCTGTCTCAAATCTTGGACTATCATTAAAGTCTTCATCAAACTCGTCGAATGTCTCATCTGCAGCTCTTGGTGAAGATTCTCCGGTAATCATTTCTGATACCATGACTTCAAAGTCATCTTCTTCTGCACGATTTGAAACTTCTTTGTCACCATTTGTAATGATGATTTCTGCTTTAATATCTTCAAAATCATCTTTCTTATTATCATTTGCCACACAAGTGACCTCAGTGAATTCCATAATCTTAAGTCTTCTGAAACCGTCTTTCTTGATCTTATCTCTTGTCTTCTTATCTGTTTCAAAAAGATCGTAAGAGGTCCAGAATGAATCTGGGATGTAGACTCCAGTTTCATTAAGCTTGTCTCTTTCGAGTTTTCCATCACGGTAGTCTAGTTTTCCGTTAACAGCGTGAAGTTCAAGCTTATTATCTTTGTCGCTATACTCTTTTCCAATGGCCTTACAAAGTTCATTGATATCAGTTAGCTTTTCTAATTCCCATAATGGTTGAGACTCTCTGAATTTTGGAAGGTTACCTTCTAGCTTTTCGAATCTCATATGCTCTTTTAGTCTGTAGGCGAATACAGGCTTGTTAAATATCTCTTCGAGCTCACTTGCAGTAAAAGTATAGAGTTGTCTTGTTTGAGCAATTTTCTCTCTTTCTGCTCTATCTTTTTTTGCACGCTCTTTCTTTTTAAAGTCTAGGTTACGTTTGTTGGCCTCTGCTTCAGTTCTTTGTTCAAATGCTTTAAATGAATTTGGCAGTAGGTTCATACTATCAACACACTTGTTATACTTTTCTTTTTCAAGATCAGTGAGGTCGTAGATAGTTTCCTTCTTGTCGGCTTTGAAGCCGTCCATCAAAATTTTACAACTCATTTTTGCCTGAGCTGAGAAGGCCAGTGTCGACAGAATTGTCAAGGCCAGTAGTTTCCCTTTCATGATTTACTCCATTGTGTTTAGTTAAATCTATGTACCGATATATAAGCAAAGACAATGCCAAAAAATGTAGCGGGAAAGTTATTGAAATGAGGTAGTGTAGAAATTTTAGACTGTCTAAGATTTAGACAGTCTCTAAGGGATTTTACAGTCTTATTCGCAGTATTGGTGGATATTCCAACGGTACCCAGACATGAACTCACCATATCCAGCGTTGGTATTGCTATCGAAGTCAAAGATTGAGTCTACAATAGAGTAGTATGATTCAGCACCATCTCCGACAAATGAGCCATTATTTGGCTGAGGGAAGAAGTTTCCAAAAGCTCCACCATTTTTGACATTCCCATTTTCACAGTAGGCCTGTCCAATAGCTCTTACTTTTGCATAAACTGTCTCAGAGTACTTTGGATAACCTGTTTCAGCGTTAAAGTCGTCATCAGACATACTCAGGTCTGGGTTATCTGAAGTGTTAGACTCACTTGAGATGAATTTATTGAGATAGACATTTAAATTTGTACCTGCAGGTAGTTTACATGTCAGTCCACCACCATCAGATGATGCCGCAAATCCTGAACAACATCTCGAGGCCACATTTACTGTTGATCCAAGTTTTGCACAACATTTGAAGTCATTGGCAGCAAAGATCTTACCAAGAGTAATAGTTGATCCATCTTCTTTGTAGTGTACTTTTCCACCCGGTGTATCTAGGGCAGAGAAGGCCGCTGTTGTCGTTGGGGCAAAGATTCCTGGTACAAGCTCAGTGCTATCATCGTTACAAGCAATTGGATCATATGTGATCTGTGGAATACCAAGAAGCTCTAATCTTGCAAGACGATCTTCATAGAACTTATCTGATCCAGGAGTTGTCGCATTTGCATCGTAATTCGTATTGAATGTGATATCAAGATAACCCCATTCCCAGTCATTTCCAGGATTGCTATCTGTCGTAATATGAGCGGCGAAGAAGAGTCTCGTCCCATCTCTTCCAATACACCAGTTTTCACCATTTGATTTCACATTGGTTTCATTACAAGATGCCTCTGGAAGAATATTGGCGAGGTTTCTTGTCGATGAGTGATTTTCACCTGCTAGGATAGCATCAACATTTGTAATGCTTGCAAGGTCCGTGATATAGGCCGGTAGATAGAAGGCCACAACACGATCATCTGAACTTAGTCCTGCATAGTTAGCAGAATCTCTAAAGATAAGAAGTCCACTGGTAAACCCATTTGTTTGATAAACTGTTGGAGGGTAGAAGACGTGCTCATTGATCATTAATTTAGGATCAATAGTCCCATTTCCATCAAAGTCAGAACCAGGGTTTGTTGAAAGTGTTCCTGTTGCACCAATTCCAGGAAATGCTGCTGGAGCTTGGAATGTATCTTCTAAATTATTCGCCGTTATTGATTGTTGGATACATCCAAGTAGCCCTGAAGCACCTGTATTTGTTGTACCTGGGTAGAGACAGAGGTTGATAAAATCAAGTGACCAGTTGGCCTTAGTCGCACCAGGGTTCTCTTCTTTATAGAGTTTCGTAGAATAATTTAAACAGGCAAAGTTCTCTGGTGAGAGACGGAGTCTATTTCTATTTGACCAGTCATTTGTTCCATCATCAAATTTTCTAATGAAACCTCCACCACAACATGTCAGCTCTCCAGTTTGAGCAATTGTTTTCCACTGCTCATTTGAGACGTCATTATCAGAGTCAACTTCAACTTTTGGCAGGGCCGTTGTTGTAGGATCGTCCGCTGTTGGTAGAGTTCTATCTGCAATAGCATATCTTGAGTAACGACCTGTTGCCGAAGGGTCATTATATGGATAGGCCTTTGTATCTAGATTTGCGTTTTCTGCTTCGTAACCACTTATTTGACTGGCCGTTGCTCCAGAAAGACTCGTATACATTGTGAAGTCCTTACTAACTTCACGACAACAACGGTTTTGACCAAGGTCATAGGCAAGGTAATCTGCAATTCCTGCTGTCGTTAGAGTTGGCTTCGTCTGGGCCTGACCACAGACAAGATCTTCTTTCCAAAAGTTCAACTCTGCGAGAGTATCACCAAAATCAGCATTATCCAGTGATCCGGCCACTTCTGCATGAAGAGCATTTGGAGCACAATCTAAATCTGTCTGACAAACTGATCCCGCTCTTCTAAAGCAGGCGTTACCGGCCATTGTTGGGGTTGTGATTGAAATTGAACCAAAGAGAGTAGGTCCTTCAATACTATCAAAAGTACTTGTCCCTGTGCTTGTTTGACTCTCGGCCGCACACATGTTTTGTCGGTGTTTTTCAACTAGGGCAGCGGCAGTATTGCTATGATCATAATTTCCTGAAGGATCGATAAAAGAACAACTTGAAATTCTCGCATCTCCCGTGGCCGTTGAATTACAACTTCCAATTTGTGAGATATAGTCTGTTCTTAAAGAAGGATCCTTTGCCTGATGTTGGCTAAGGTGATCTGTTGCAACAAGTGACTTACCTGGACGACAGATACCAAATGTTGCCTGTGTTGCTGTTGCATCATAGTTTTGCATATTTGCGAGTAGGTTGGCTCTGATTTCTGTTGAAAGAGAATTTGAGGCCCCTACATATTTCTTAGGTCTTCCAAGAATATTTGCCCCTTGTCCATAGAGGATTGTTGAAGGCTGATTTGGTTCTCTATTTACTTCCGTATTAAAGTTAGAAGAGTCTAATTGTGCACAATAGAAGTTAGGGGCACATGTCAGAAGTTTCTGAGTATTTTCTTTTGCAATATTGGCCGTGTAGTCAAGCTTACATGGAGCACCGGCACCACGATAGACACATCTCTTTTGTGCAGAGTTATTTAGTCCACCGAAGATAATATCTCCAAATGTTACTGAGTCCTGCGAAGAGTTCGATTTTTCATCGGCGTTGATATCAAAGACTGGCCAATTTGTCTTTAGATCTGTGACATCAGCACATGTGTATTCCCAACCAAGTTTTGAAACACAGTCTGAATCAACATTACATTGGTGCATATACTGACAACTGGCCCCTGCATTTTGACCTGAGTCTGTAAGGCCTTTATTAAAGTCATAGTCGTAATCAGCCGCTGTTTGACCTCCAAGGTCTTGGATAACAGTCACACTGAAGTTTGTCGGTTGCGCAAGATCAGCAAATGGAGCATTAATAGCTAAGAAGAGTTTCTTTGTTGTAGAACGAACCCTTCTTCCCGCACCAACAGCAAACCATTTTACACCATCAAATGAGGCAATAAGAGCACCCTTATTAAATCCATACCAATCTCTTTGGTATCCATTAACAAAGAGGGCCGCCTGTGATGAAAGACGATTTCTTCGTTGCAATCCTGCATTGGTATTCTTTTGATGAGTAAATGGAATCATTGTTGGTGGTAACCAACAGGCCCTTCCAAAGATTGTATCTTCGTAATTTCCATTTGAACCATTATCACTAAAAGTTGAACGACTTGTCGTATAGTTTTGCCAACCAAGTCCATTTCCATGGTAGATATCTGGTTGCGCACTAAAGGCCACAAACCATGGGTCTTTTTGGCATGTATCACATGGCGTGTAGTAGGCAGTCGTCACACTAATAATATATGACTGATCTAAGTCCACATCGATTTTTGTTGCGGGTAGTGTCTGATCAAGGGCAAGAGACATTTGCCCTAATACTGCATTCATTTCATATGAAGTTGCGACTGGTGCAACTTTATTTGTATTATCGAGATACGAGAATTCACTTCCTTCTTGATTGGTTCCCGAAGGTACTTGCTCGAGATCATCATAGACTGTCCCTGTTGAAGCGAAGAAGCGGTGAGGAGCTGTCTTTGCAGAGACACTAACATTTAAATTTTGGAATGGTTTAGGGTCACTCACAACAGGAGGGACATCACATTCGATCTTTACAATATTATTACTAGCATCCAGGATGGCCTTTAGACCGTAGTCAGGGCAACGAGGATCTAGAGGTGTATTCGTTGTCAGGTCGAGAAGACAACCACATTTTCTCCAAGTTTCTAACTGAACTGTTTGATGGTCTGGATCACACTTTGTCTCTGTTCCTGAGCTCTTAAATTCTTCAAGACATTCATAGTCTGCAATATCTTTGAGAAGCTGTTGTTGAGCATCATCAATAGGATCAGATGTATCATCATCACCACTTGATGGTGGCTCACTACCTGTATTTGCCGAACAAACATTGTAAACAGTTGGCCAGTTCTTAAAGTTGATTGGATTCTTTGCAACGTCAATAATTGCCTGAGAGTAGAGTGATGTATCTGGATTAGATTTTAGCACTCCATCATTCACACATTGACCTTGAAGACAGCAATCAAATCCTTGCGCCTGACAAGAAGTATCAGAACATGAGCTAGTTGGTGTTGAAGAGTTGTTAGTATTATCAATCTTTAGACCTAGTCCGCTAAGATTGATTGATGTTTCAGAGATTGCTGTACTCGCAGCAATTGTTCCTGAATTTGATTCGTAGAGGTTAACTCTTGAGGAAGTAAAAGTAGAAGTACAACTTGGGCAAACTTCGGCCAGAGTATAGGCCGCATCACTTGCATTAACAGAAGAGATAAGATTTCCGGCCGCAGTGTAAGCTGGAATACTATTTCCATTACAGAAGGTACTATTATCACTTGTTGAAGCTGTATCGACTCTTAGAACAACTTCACTTGTACCGAGAAGGGTGATTGGAAGGGCCCTAAGTCTAAGTTGGTACTTTTTAACAGAAGGATCTGTTGATTGAAAACTTGTCACTAAACAGAAGATTGAATTCTGTTTGCTATTATTTGTAATATAGTTTTGAATTGCCGTTCCTCTAATATAGAAAGAAGCGGTGTTAATTGAGTTTCTAGTTAGGACTCCTGCAACAGAGGTCCCATCAGCATACCAGGTTGTCGGTAGATCAGTTACAGTTGATCCCGTTCCCGATGTAGGGTCACTTGTATCAGTTGATGAACTTTCCGCAGAAGAGCTCTTCCTCGTCGAATTTGGACTTTGAGGTGTACAAGCTGTGATTAGCAGCAAGGCAATCGTGAATATGGGTAATATAACTTTCTTCATCCTTAAATTATTTCCCTTCCGATACCTCTTTTCGGTTAATAATATCAATAGTTTAATTGTATAAGAGAAACCTAAATTTAAGGGAGCAAAAATATCCCTCGCTCACTGCAATTACTGGAAATTAAAGGGAAAAATCGAAAAAGTCGGTTTTTGGACAGGGGCTTTTTATTGAGGGGAAGCGACACTAATTATTGGCTCGTCGTGATCGGCATTCCCTGTGGATAAGATCCATAGAAGTTCTGGAATAGAGTTGGGTTACTAAGGCTCATATCCTTAATTTGCTGTTGCCAGTGGTATTGCTGTTTCATGTACATTCCTGATTGCTCTGCCATAAGAAGATTTCTCTTAAAATTCCACATACCAATTCTAGGAGTCATGAAGCTTCCAATATTCTTAGAAAAGTACATCGCCGTATGAGTCCATAGATTTGAAATAGGGTGCTCTTTAAGGACCATTCTCTTTCTGGCCGGATCCCATTCTCTATAGACACCTTTTCTAAGTTTCTTAGATTCTGATTGTTCATGGTATTTAAAGACTTCCTGTCTGTGTTTCACTGTATAAACACAAGTATTACACATAGGATTGTCTTCTTCTGAGCATTTCGTCGTATGATCAATTCCTTCACAATAAGAGTTTGAAAGTCTTACCCAAAGGTCTCTGTCTTTAACAAAGCTCTTTCCACCATCGCCAATCTCATTGAGAAAGTTATCTGCAAAGTAGTCTGAGATAGCACTATTTGTCTGTTTAAAGAGCCCTGAGATCTTTGTGCTTTGTAGATTACCCATGTGTTTGCTTAGACAACCATCACCTGGAGAGATGAGATTAACTGAAGAAGCCTCATAGTCACTATCGCAACGACTTGAGTAATTTATTGAAGCAATAAATTTCATTCTTTCGTAATCAGCAAAAGTCGGTGACTTTCTTGAAGCTTGAGCGATGGCCTGATCATAGGCCGCAACATCTTTAGAAAGTACAGCGAGGTCTTTATTAACAAGTTCCGAAGTTAGGTTATTAGCAAGGCATTCTCCAAGCTTTGCTTTTTGAACAACTGCTCCATTAATATGATTTGCACAATTTCCAAGGGCACTACCTTCATACTCTTTAAGATAGCTTTGTAGTGACTTTAGAGAATCAACATCTGTAGCTCCTGAGCGTTTCCCTAGATTCTGTAGTTTCTTATCAATATCACCAAGTCTCGCAGCGACTTTGTCATTAAGGGTATCTTCTTTCTTTTTTGCTAGATTATCGATATCAAAAATAGCATTTTGACCAATAGAGTTTTCTCCAACCAGAGAAGCATTGCTTGAGATGAAGTCTTTAAAATCCTTCATACTGTCGCTATTAAGAAGGGCACGACATTTTTCGACATTTCCCATCATTTCACATTTTTTTAGATTCGCGTAACCTTGTTGAATCCCTTTGTAGTACTCTCTATTTTCTGGTGTATCTTTAGACCCAATAAGTGGAGTAGGTCCTCGTAGACCACTTTCACTGGCCTTAAGTTTCTTGTCTCTTGTTTCTTCATAAGCCTTCGCAAGCTCACCACCATTTTGAATATTGACCATATCAAAGGCAATTTTAAAATCTCTTTCAAACGGGCGGCGATCTCTTTGCGCAATCATTTGCTGAAGATAAGAATTATTAACGCCTGCTGCACCACTTGTATGATAACCATTGAGTAGTTGAGCATGCTTGTGTACCTCATCTCTCATTGAGGACTTGTCACCATCAACTACCATCTGACCATAGAGTTGGTTGAGATTACTTAGTTCAGATCTAAGTTGATCTTCACTTATTGGCATCTTCCCACTTTCAAAAAGATCTTGCATCACCTCTGCATTATCACAAAGCTGCTTATGTTGATTGATAATCAGCTCTCTTTGAGAAAAGGCTTCGGGAGTACTTTGTTTATTAACATATTCATTGAGGTTATTTTTTAAACCAAATGACATTGAGGCCACATGGTTTCCAACAATCCTACGATCACATGACTTGGTATAGTCAAAGAGATCTTCCATTGGTTTATCAAGGTCTGGAGTATAACTATTGTCCTTACCATCCATAATGGTTTCGTAGTTCTTATCAATTGTCTGTTGAAGGGCCATCATATTGACGTAGTTTCTCATCAAACCGTATTTATAGACCTTGTCAAAATTCTCTTCGGCCTTCTTAAAAACCTTCAGGGCATCTTTCGTTAATAGGTTTTCTAGATTAAGAGTTCCAAATTGCTTTTGAACATCGTTATAATCTTTTTTAATATTAACGAGGGCCTGGAGGGCAAGTGCTTTAGCAAGTGTTGCATCTCTTTGTGCCTTGGCCTCTTTTAGAGTGATAGGCTTTCCTTTGAATTCAAAGGTCTCTTCATTTTGTTTGTCATTGATATTTTTAATTTCTTGCGCGAGTTTGTCACAGCTTTGCGAATAAGCTGGATTGGTTGTCATCATTAGACATCCCAAGATTAGAAGAATGTGGTTTTTGTTGTAACTCGCTCTCATATTTATACTGTATTCTGACTTAACTTGTCGGTTAAGAAGTAAATTAACTTTAGAAATATTTAAATAGAGAGAGTTTAGAAATAACAACTAGTTAGCAGTCGTAGAATCAAAAATCTTTATTAAGAGTTGAATAATTTCAGGTGCAAAAGGAAGTTGGCACTAACCGTGTCCACCGGCCATAAAGGCCTTAGAGTGGTCGATCTTCTTAGGAGTATTTCCTAGTGAGCCGAAGTACTCGCGAGTCACTTCCATAGTTCCATCAAGATCAGGTGTTGTGAACATATCATTTCTAAACTGAGCGACATTGGGATACCCCGCGGCCATCCAAACAATATTCTTTCTCAGGGTGATAAGAATAGTTCTTTCTCGATCAGTATAATCTTCCATATAGGTTCTGAATCTTTCGATGACTTCTAAATAGTCTTTAGCTGTAAAGAAAATATCATCTTCGGGTGTAAGGTATGACTCTAGAAAGATAAAAGGATTTCTTAAAGGACCACGTCCCAGCATCAGAGCATCACAATTGGTTGAAAGCATTCTCTCTCTTGTCGCTGTTGCTGTATGAAGATCACCATTTCCGATGAGAGGAAGAATTCCTTGTGCGGCGATATCTTCAATAAGTTCCCAATTGGCCTGACCCTTATAGGCCTGTGTTCTTGTTCTACCGTGAATAGCAAAGAACTCAATTCCCTCTTCTTTGGCAATGTGAGCGATTTCAGGGGCATTGATCGAGTCGGCATCCCATCCGGTTCTTATCTTTATCGTAAGAGGTACTTCGATGGCCTTCTTAATTGTTGAAAAGAATTGTCCTAGCACTGTCGGATCTTTCATTAGGGCAGAGCCTCCACCTTTAGAAACAACTTTTCTTACTGGACATCCCATATTGATATCAATGAACTTAGGATTTCTTTCTTGGGCCACAATAGCGGCCTTTGCCATGGCCTCACGATCTTCACCAAAGAGCTGGAGACCAATATTCTTTTCTCTTTCATGTATCTCAAGCATCTTATGAGTCTTCTCATTCTGATAGTTGATACCATGACAAGAAACAAGTTCACTTACTGTTCCACCACATCCTAACTCTTCCATAAGAAGACGATAGGGTGCCGTACAGATACTCGACATAGGTGCCAGCAATAAGGGAGAATCGAATTCAATAGATCCTAATTTGACCTTAGTACGTCTAGCCTTTAATGTATCAATCTTCTGTTGAAGAGATGGTGAAAAAGTGAGATTATTTGCCATAGGCATCATTTAACAGTGACACTGAATTTCGTCAATTACCGGAGCAATAATTATATGAGTTATTTAGAAAATCCACGCGGTCATGTCGTCTTTGATTGCGATGGCACGCTTATTTCATCTATTGATTCTATTTATGAGGGATTATCCGAGTTGATGACGATTATTCTTGAGCGCCCTGTTAGTTTAGAAGAGGCCAAGCAAAAATATGCTGCCGATCTTGTTACGGTCGCTCATAATTTTGAGCTCGCCCCAGAAAATGATCCAGATCTTCAAATGAAGCTGATACAGACTTGGCGTGAAGTGGCCGCAAAACAGAGAAATCAATTTCGCTTATTCTCTGGAATTGAGGCGCTGATAGAGGAGTTACTTAATAAGAATTATCAACTCTACGTTTGGACAGCAAGAGATCGTCAGTCAACACTTCGAATTTTAAAGGATTTAGGTGTTGCTAAGCACTTTCTTGAGTTTCGTTGCCTCGATGATTGCGAGCCAAAGCCTTCTGCAGTGGGGCTTGAGCAAATGGTGGGAGAGTATGAGAAATCTAAGATTGTAATGATTGGAGATAGCTATCCAGATATTTATGGAGCTCAATCATTTGGCTGCGCCAGTATTGCTGCGTGTTGGGCCCATGATGATTTAGAGCAGTATTTAGCAAAATATGACCCTACGGCCCTTGCAAAAACACCCCAAGATTGCGTAAAACTGATAGAAAATTTAATTGGATAAGGAAAGCATAGCATGTTTGATAATTTAAGTGAGAAGTTCTCAGAAGCGTTTAAGAATGTATCCGGAAAGGGAAAGATTTCAGAGTCAAATATTGAAGAGACTATGAAGTTGGTAAAAACGGCTCTTCTTGAAGCTGATGTTAATTTTAAAGTTGTTAAGAGTTTTGTTAATAATGTTAAAGAACAAGCTCTTGGTGAAAAGGTTATCAAAGGAGTTAATCCTGGTGAGCAGTTTGTTAAAATTGTTCATGATGAGCTAGCGAAGGTTATGGGAGATGAAAATACAACTCTCAATATCGATGGTGCTGGTCCAACTCCAGTTCTTATCGTTGGTCTCAACGGACAGGGGAAGACAACTTTCTCTGGAAAGCTTTCACTCTTTTTAAGAAATAAAGACAAGAAGAAGTCTCTTCTTGTTCCGGCCGATACTTTTAGGCCTGCAGCAAAGGATCAACTTAAGACCCTTGCTAATAGTATGGATATGGACTTTTTTGATAGCGACCTTGGCAAGCACCCTAAGGATATCGCTGCAGATGCCATGGCCTATGCAAAAGAAAATAATTATGACGTTGTCATTATCGATACTGCCGGTCGTCTTCACGTTGATGAAGAGCTAATGGGACAAATCAGAGAAGTTCGCGAGTCGCTTTCGAGTTATGAGCCAGAGGTTCTCATGGTAGCAGATGCCATGACAGGGCAAGAAGCGGTTAATGTTGCTAAGAGTTTCCACGAAACTGTTGGGCTAACAGGAGTTGTTCTTTCAAAGATGGACTCTGATGCTCGTGGTGGTGCGGCCCTTTCAATTAAGCATGTTACTGGTGTTCCAATTAAGTTCATCTCAATTGGTGAGAAGATGAAAGACCTCGAACTCTTTCACCCAGATCGTCTGGCCGGAAGAATTCTCGATATGGGTGATGTTCTCTCTCTTGTTGAAAAAGCAGAAGATGCTATTGATAAGAATGATGCCGAAAATATGATGAAGAACCTTGAAAAAGGTAAATTCACTGTTGATGATTTCATGAAGCAAATGGATATGATGAAGAACCTTGGTTCAATGGGAAGTATCCTTAAAATGATTCCTGGAATGGGTGGAATGCTTCGTCAGATTGGAGACCTAAGTCCAGCCGAAGAAGAGATGAAGAGAATGCGTGTCATTATCAACTCAATGACAAAGCAAGAAAGACAAGATTACAAGATTATCAAAGAATCAAGAATTGAAAGAATTGCAAAGGGTTCTGGAAATACTATCGCTCAGGTTAAAGACTTTATCGCTAAGTTTAAGCAGATGGAAAAAATGATGGGCGGAATGATGCAAATGATGAAAGGTGGCGGGATGCCTGGAATGCCGGGGATGCCTGGAGGAATGCCAGGGGGAATGCCTGGTATGCCTGGAATGGGAAAACCTAAGAAGAAACGTAAAAAGGGTGGACCATGGGGCGGTGGCTTTTTTTAGCCACCGGCCCTAACGATTCTTATAGAATCGTGAAACCTGACCATAGATAGCACCAGGTCTAAATGGCTTGGTGATAATTCCTAAATACTCTTTATGCTTCGATAAACTCTTTACATCCACTGCGGCTTCACTGGCCGTTAAAAAGATCGAAGGAATTCTTAAATCAATCACATCGTGAAAAATATCTTGGCCTGTACAGCCTTTTAGAAAATTATCCAAGAGCAGAATATCTGGCTTAAAGGACTTGCACTTTCTGATGGCCTCTTCACGAGTTGAGGCAAATTCAACTTCAACATGGGCGTACTTCTTCATCGCCAAGTCAAAAAGCTTTTGCATACGAGGGTCATCTTCAACATAGAGAATCTTTTCAGGTCCTACTGTGTCGTCATTAATCATACCGTCTTCTTCACCAGAAATAGACTTTTCAAGTATGCCTGCAAGATTTCCCATCAATTGAGTATTCTTTTCAATGATATAAGAAGGTCTAAACTCTTTAGGAAAGCGATCCTTGATATTAGTACTTGCAGAAATCACAATCGTCGGAATGTTGGCATTCATATTATTGGTAGATTTCACTGCGGTAATCAATGAGATCCCGTCAAGTTGTTCAATATTTAAACTTGTGATGAGTACATCAAATTTCTCTGTGACAAGTCTATTAAAGGCGGCAAGTCCATTCTTGGTAAGGGTACAATCGTATCCTGTACTTGAAAGTCCTTTCTTTATAATATTGGCCATCGTTGTTGTCCCTTCGACAACGAGGACGCGTCCTTTATATTCAATATGCTTTTCGACATCTCCCACACGAAGCTCGGCCATGATATCAGCATATTTTTGAAAGTTAGATTGATTATTGTCTTTGTAGTCCTTAACAATATTTCTAAGAAGATCAACATACTTAAGGGCGTGATCAATTGTTTTAGATTCTGATGGTGACTTAGAAAGATGTGAACTTATAAAGTCTTCAAAGTGATGACAAATTGTTCCAAGCGTTGTCATCTCATGAGAGGATGCACCACCTTTTAGAGAGTGGATAGTTCTAAAAACCTCTTTGACATCTTCATTGGAAAAATCATCTTTGACTAAGCTTCCCTCAATTTGGTCGAGATCATCTACAATCGAGTGGAGATATTCATTCTTGAGTTCATCAAATTGGGCATCAAAGTTAAATGACATGGCAAAACCTAGCTTGAATTAATAATACTTATTATCGGATTTTCAATAGTATACCTTAGTTTTTGGTTCCCAATAAAATATATTTTGAGTGTAATTTTTTTCACAGCCTTTTAAAAGCGTGTCCAACTATTATAAGTATTCAATTATTAGGAGTTTCAATTGAAATATTTAGTCATCACAATGCTTCTTTCTCAAGGGGCGACATTTGCAAAAAATAAGGTTGTCTATGGCCAGGACAATCGTATGAGTGTCTCTGACTCTTCAGAGTTTTGGCAGGTGAGGGCCAAGGCCGTGGCCTCGATGCATAAGAGGAGTAAGCTGCTTGTTCCAAAGGCCTCTGACAAGGTTTTCAAGCAAACTAGTGTTTTTACTCTCGGGGAGCAATATAGTCTTTGTGAAGACGAAAGATTTGTTAAAGAGCCAGTGCTTTCAGATTGTACCGGTTTTCTCATTTCTGAGGACACTTTAGTGAGCGCCGGGCACTGCTTTAAGGCGATGCCTTCTCCATACTACGGAAATGCGGATAAGGTCTGTGAAGACTATGTTTGGGTTTTTGACTACACACAAACAAAGGCCGTTGATTATAAAGTTCAGTTCTCTAAAGTCTATGAGTGTAGTGAGGTTCTTGTGGCGAACTACTCTTTTAGTAATGACTTTGCCATTATTAAGCTCAAGTCCAAAGTGAGTGGAGTTAAGCCTCTTTCAATGAGCAAGGAAATCTCGAAAGATTCTGAGCTTATTGTTGTTGGTCATCCCTCTGGGCTTCCAAAAAAGGTGGCTCCGGGTGGAAAAGTTATTGAATATAACCCTAAAGCAAATAAATTCTATGCTTCTCTTGATTCCTTTCAAGGAAACTCAGGTAGTCCTGTTTTTAACAAGTTAGGAGATGTTGTCGGAATTTTAGTAAGTGGTAAGACCGATTATATCTTTGATGAAGAAGCACAGTGTCAAAGGGTTAATCGTTGTGATCAGGCCGGGAAATCCTGCCTCTACGAGTATGACTTTGTCAAAGGCGAAGGGGTGACTAATATCAATCCTATCCTTGACAACTTCCAAGCTGAGTAAGATAAAAGACTACTACTGGAGTGAAATTGGAAGAACTAGAAACAACAAAATTAAGAAATATCGCCCCTCAAGTTTCTGTTGAGATGCTGGAAAAGGTTGAGGATGAAAGTGCTGATCGCGCCGGTATTTTTCTCTCTGTTCTTTGTTGTATTCACTGTATGGCCATTCCGCTTCTTATGATCTTTGCACCATCTATTGGTCAGTACTTTGAAGAAGAGTGGATTCATATCTTAGGCTTCATTGCTGTTGTTCCACTAGGACTCTATGCTTTTATTTCGAAGTTAAAAGTTCACTCGGATAAGAGACCTCTCTATATTGGTCTTGTGGGAATTGGTTTTCTGATTCTTGGACACCTTGCCCATGAGTACCTGGCCCATGAAACGGGAGAGATGATTGAAGTGGCCGCTTCAATTGTAGGTGGCCTTTCACTTGTTGGTGCCCACCTTCTCAATATTAAATTGTGTCGTTGCAATACTTGTCACCACTAGCAATCATTCTTTAAACTCTAATAGCGAAGCTGAGTTCTTGAACTTTGAATTAGACTTGTATTCTTAAAGAACTCTTGTAAGAAGTTCTGGATCTCTTGTTGCGATTCTAGTCTTTGAATAGACGTGTGGAGACGATGCCCGAAATTCAGCCATGGCGATCCAACTTTAACAAAGAAGCGAATTCTTTTGAGAGCATTCTTTTGATCAAAGAACTCAAAACAATTATCTACAAAGTCTTTGAGATATTCACCATAGGCACTTGCTCTTTCACGAGGGTTCTTTGGGATGAGTTCTTCACATTCTGGAGAGAGACTCATATTCATTTCTTTGGCAAGGCTACTCAGAAGCCAAGGTTTAGCACAAAGGGCCCTTCCTATCATCACGGCATCACATGTCGTTTGTTCAAGCATACGCTTGATATCATCCTCTTCTTGGATGTCTCCATTTCCAATGATGGGCACACTGAGGTTATCTTTTAATAATTTAATTTGCGACCAGTCCGCAGTACCTTTACGTTTCTCACTTGCAAGTCTTGGATGAAGACATAGCCAGCTCGCTCCAGAATGAATCAGAGCATGAGTGAAGTTTAAAAGATAGTCTAAGTCCTTTTGGTGACCGGCCCTAATTTTAACTGATATGGGAATTGTTGAATGTCTCTTCGCCATGGAAACGACTTCACTTGCGTAATTAATATCACCCATAAGAGAGACACCGTAGTTATGCCTTAAGGCCTTTCTAACTGGACATCCCATATTGATATCCACTGCCTTGGCATCCCACTGAGTGAGCTTGGCAATAGAGTCTCTAATATAGCCTTCATCATTTCCTAGGATTTGTGGGCAAAGGCCTTCATCACCATCCCATTTTAGAGTTTCAGGGGTCTCTCCAAGTTCTTGATCAGGTAGCCTTCGAGAATTGAGCATCTCTGTTGGCCAAATTACTCTTGCCTCTTGGGGAAGATACTTTGCTAAGGACTTTCTCATTGCCACGTGAGTCAGACCTACCATTGGTGCAAGTACAATGGGGTAGTTAAGAAGTTCTCTAAATTGATCTTGAGGACTAAGCATGACGGTCAGCAGTTCCTATACTTTATTGCGACATTTAGAAAAACAGTCGCTTATTGCCTTAAAATATACATCAATTAAAGATGTTTATTTGATATAATTAAGAAAAGTTAACCAAGAGCGTGAGTATTTCGCTCTTAGGGAGAGCCCATGATTTTTAGTCGTCCCTTTAGGATTGTGATCATTGATGATGACGAATCTATTCTTAATCTACTATGGAAATACTTATCACAAATTTCAGGAGATGAAATTACTTTTAGTGCTTTCACTGAACCAGAAGAGGCCATGGCCTTTGTAGAACAGCATCAGGTCCATATTGTTATTACAGACCTTCACCTTGAAGATAGAAATGGTGCCGATATTATTACCCGCTGTCTTAAAATGGAAAAGGGGATTCAAGTGATTGCTCTGTCTGGAGATGATCGTCTTTTGACCGCCATTGATTGTTTTAATCGTGGAGCAAAATATTTTCTCAATAAGCCTGTAGACAAAGAGGCCTTTCAAGAGACGATCAAGAGTTGTGTTGATTTCCTCGATCTTTGGCATAAGCTTTTAAAGAATAAACTCTCTTCCCAATCAAGTCGCTCAAAAAACGAAGAAGAAGATAAGGAAAAGAAGGAAGAACTCGCACTCAACTAAAGTGCAAAGAGAGGGCAAATGAAACTAAGTCCCGCCATGAAAATTCTAGTAGTCGATGACTGCTTAGATGCAAGAAACCATATCAAACTTATCCTTCGCAAAAAAGGTTTTAAGAAAGTTGTCGGGGCCCATGATGGGAGAGAAGGAATACAGATACTCCAGGAAAGTTTTGAAGATTTTGATCCCGTTTGCTTGGTCTTGGCCGATTGGCAAATGCCTGATATGGATGGAATTGAGTTCTTAGCACAAATGAGAACTGACCCACGCTTTAAAGACATTCCTTTTATTATGATCACCTATGATAATGATCGTGAGCATGTCATTCAGGCCATAAGTACGGGGGTAGATAATTATATGGTCAAGCCTATTAAGGCCGATACACTTCTTAAAAAGATTAGCTCAACTTTCCATGGCAGAGAAGCTTCATAGTGCTTTATAGTTTTTGATAACTTGCTCTTTCAATGAAGAGATTTCTATCTGGTTTCTTTTTGCAAACTCTTCATAAATCATTTTCACATTGATTTCTTCTTGGTCATCAGTTTCAAAGAAAACTCTATCAAGAGGAAGACTTTTTAATGAATTTGCTATTTTTGAATGGGGACTCTTGAAAAATCTTGGGCCAAGACTAAAGTAGATCTTATTTGATCCCTCTCTTAGACATTGCTCAATCATCTGCTGGTTTCCATTGAAGTCATGAATAATCCAAGAAGAGCGAGGCCTTCTCTTATTTCTAATTTCTAAGAGGCGAGAAAGCTGTCTCACGCAGTGAATGATGAGAGGAAGCTTAGTGCTTTCGCTGAGTTCAAAATGCTTGAGAAAGAGATTTTCTTGCTCTGAGAGCGGAATCTCGATACTTGAGTCGAGCCCACTTTCTCCAATAAACCTAAGCTCCTGATTTTTTGAAAGAGAGGTAATTTGCAGAAAACTCTCTGAGATATCGATCTCGTTCATATTCCATGGGTGAATTCCAGCTGAAAAGAGGGTCTTTTTTGGAGGAAGTTCATTGAGACCGGGCGCAAAGCTGTAAATGATTACAGTATCTTGCTGTTCCAGTTGCCTGTGAGCATGGATATCGATAAATTTTGCATTTTTGAAATCTTCTCTTGTCATCCTATAAAGATTTTAATACATTGTCTGTCTGATAAAAAGTAGTTGATTTATTTAATATTACATATTATTTTTACAACGTTTAATTAGAATATATAATTCGTGTTCAAATAGAAGTAGGAGTACTTAATGCTAACAATTAGATTACAACGTGGTGGTAGAACACACATGCCAATTTACACAATCGTAGCAGCTGACGCTAGAAACCCAAGAGATGGACGTTTCAGTGAAAAGCTTGGACAATACAACCCACACCTAGAAAGTGGTGAGCTTTTAGATGTTAAAGCCGAAAGAATCACTGAACTTCTTTCTAAAGGTGCTAACAATTTCAGATACTGTAAGAACTCTTTTTAAAGAAAAACAAAATCACTTTAAACTAATTTGAAATATTAGATAAAATATTTTAATTTAGTATTTGTTTTTAATTTGATCCTTTTTAACAACGGTTAAAAAGACATATAAGAGAGAGTATCAGAATGAGTGAACTAAGAGACTTAATTGATTACGTTAGTCGTGCCCTAGTTGATTTGCCAGATCAAGTTGACGTAAGTGAAATCGTTGGTGAGCAAACAACTGTTATCGAACTTAAGGTTGATAAATCAGACTTAGGTAAGGTGATTGGTAAGCAAGGGAAAACGGCAAGAGCTCTTAGAACGATTCTTAACGCGGCTTCTACGAAGCTTAAGAAGAGATCAGTTCTTGAAATTATCGAATAATTGATAGCTTACAAAATCAATCATATATCAAACTAAAGAGGCTTCCATCGGAAGCCTTTTTCTTTACCAAATCTTAACTTTGTATTAGGTATTAACCAGTTCATAATACCTCTATGCCAGATTCTAAGTTGAAAATTCTATTCGTTGATGATGAGCAAGATCTTCTCGATCTTTGCGCAGATGCCTTTGATATGGAAGGGCATGAAGTGATTGGGATAACAAATGCTCCCGATGCTTTAGAGCTCTTGTCTCAAAACCAATATGATGTCATTATTTCTGACTCAAAAATGCCAGAGATGTCTGGTGAACAATTCTATACTAAGGCCAGAGAGTTACTGGGTGAGAAGCTTCCACCTTTCTTTCTTTCATCTG
>NZ_AUNJ01000289.1 GCF_000447775.1 Bacteriovorax sp. DB6_IX | reverse complement strand
GTATAAGAGAAGAGGTTGAGAACATCTTTACCTTCAATATTCTTTCCAACTCTTTCACGAATTGCGGCCATATCTGTGTAAATACCAATGTCATAATATTTATTAAACTTCACATGGTATTTCACACCATACTCAGTGAGAACGATATTTTCCTCTTTCTTTCTCTTGTCTGTTGCACAGTAGAATTCTTTTTCCTGGTTAAGATTTCTCTTTTGTACCCATAGGGTTTCATTAGGAAATTTTTCCGCAATAATACGAACGACATCTTTTTCAAAATGATTCCAAAAGTCTGCATAGAATTGAATGAGAATTTGATTCGCTAATTTGATAACAAAGAGTCCTGGAAGTTCATCGGCCTCTCCAAAGCAAAGATAGTAGTTCTCTCTATCAAAGTTTGATTGTGGTCTAAGCTCAATAGAGCGGTAGAGCCTTCCCTTTAGAGCGTAAACAAATTCCTTATCTTCAATAAGTGACTTTTCGCTAATATCCCAAACTCTAGCCTTCACATTCGGGTGGTTCGGATCATTAAGGAGTACGACAAAATTCTTCTCATCTAATCGAGATCTTAGAAATTTAGCTCCCTTTGGAAATTTTGCTGAAAAACGATCGAGGGTAATCCAAGGATGTCCTTTCTTTATATGCTTAATACTAGCTGGATGGATTTCAACTCTAGGTGTTCTTGCCATTGGGATTTCTCTACTTAATGATCGCTACTGACTTTCGCCAAGCTTTTCGCGATATTGGATATTATTTTCTAGGATGAGAAGCAGTTTGTTTGTAATTTCAAAAGGGTTTGCTAAGTCCATGATCCCATACTCTTGGAGTCTAAGCTTTTCTTCAAGGCTTAACTCTTCATAGGGATTAAGTTCTTGGCAAAATAGCTGAAGCTCTTCTAGGGCCTGATCATCAATATAGAAATCCGGATGATTTCTTACATCTGACTCATTTGCCACAGAGACACTATTTCGTTTCTGAATTTTATTAACTTCATGCTTCATAAAAATTGTTATTCCATTAGATCAAAGTTACGTCAAGAAGTAGGAGTTGATTATGGAAATTATGCTATATCCCTTACTTATTCTTTTATCGTTGTGCATTAAGGATAGTTTTATTGATAAACTATTTCATGTGAAAAATCAATTACTTAGAGTTCTCGAATCTCAATACTCTAAGGGACAGCGCCTCTATGGGCAGATTATGTTTTTGCGAGCGGATAGTTCTTTAAATGAGCTTCAGAGCTATAAATTCTTCAATGATCTGATCTCTGACATCCTCAACTTTTCAAATACTTATGGTTCCCCACTACAGGCACCTCGCGATGTCATCAAATCATCGCTACTTAAGGATCTGTCTAGGCAAAAGAAAATGGGGGAGTTGATAAGCTCCTCTCTTGGCCAGTTCTTCGTTGCGGCCATGATCACTTGGGCATTTCTCTTTTATAGTGCTTCGATACTAAGCTTTCAGATTTCCTACTTCTTCATTGTGCCTATTGTTATTTGGCAAGTATTCGGTTTAATCACATTCCTTTGGCTTCATAAGAAGCTCTATCACAGAGATCTCGCCGTTTTCGAAATGGCCTTCAAGTCTATTTATCGATTAAAGCTTCTTTTTCAAATTGGCATCGGCGTCAATGAGGCCATTGAAAAGTCGAATATCCTGTCACTCTATGAGTCTAGCCAAGGTAAGCTTAGGACTCATTTATCACGTTTGGAGAGCATTCTTGAGCAAAGAAAAGAAAGGGGGGAGCCTGTTGAAGAGGAGATGACACTCTTTACCAATGAAATCTGGGAGCTCTTTGATTTTGAGGCCGAGAAAATGGAAAAGAGGGTGACAATTTTAAGGTTTTTATGGCTCTGCCTTTTTTATTTCTCTGTCTATCTTATTGCAGTATTTCTCTTTTTAACAAAGATGAGTTTTTAACAGAGCAGACGCGTCAGTTCGGTGAGATTTGATTGAAATTCCTTGGTGTTATAGGTATTTTAGAGGTGTTTAAATTAATACAAATAATCGAACTGGAGAATTATAAATGGGCTATCAAAACGATAAGCAAATTATTTACTCAATGAACAGAGTTGGAAAAGTTTATAAGAGTAAACACGTACTAAAGAATATTTCACTTTCATATTTCTATGGTGCCAAGATTGGTGTTCTAGGTCTTAACGGTGCTGGTAAATCAACACTGCTAAAAATTATGGCCGGACTTGATAATGATCACCTAGGTGAAACTCACTTAGCGAAGGGTTATACAGTTGGTTACTTAGAGCAAGAGCCAAAACTTGATCCAGAAAAAACAGTGAGAGAAATTGTTCAGGAAGGGTGTCAAGAAGTCGTTGATATGCTTAAGCAGTTTGAAGAAATGAGTATGAAGTTCTCTGAGCCAATGAGTGATGATGAGATGAATGATCTTCTTGATAAGCAAGCTAAACTACAAGATAAGTTAGATGCTTCAAATGCATGGGATCTTGATAGTCGTCTTGAACTTGCAATGGAAGCTTTAAATTGTCCACCTTCAGATCAAAGATGTGGTGTTCTCTCTGGTGGGGAAAAAAGAAGGGTTGCTCTTTGTCGACTTCTTCTTCAAGAGCCAGAAATTCTTCTTCTCGATGAGCCAACAAACCACCTTGATGCTGAAACAGTATGGTGGCTTGAGAGACACTTACAACAATATAAAGGGACAGTCATTGCTGTAACACACGATAGATACTTCCTAGATAATGTTGCGGGTTGGATTCTTGAACTCGATAGAGGAGAGGGGATTCCATTTGAAGGTAACTATACAGATTGGCTAGATACAAAGGCCAAGCGTCTCGCTCAAGAAGAGAAGACTGAGTCTAAGAGACAAAAGGCCATGAAAGAAGAGCTCGAGTGGATTAGATCTTCTCCTAAAGCACGTCAGGCCAAATCGAAGGCCCGTATTAAGGATTATGAAGAAAGAGCTAAACACTCTGTTGAAAAGAGAAATGAAACTAATGATCTTTTCATCCCACCAGGTCCAAGACTTGGAAATAAAGTTATTGATGCCCAAGGTGTTTCTAAAGCCTTTGGTGATAAACTTCTCTATGAAAACCTTGAGTTTAAGCTTCCTCCTGGAGGTATCGTAGGGATTATCGGGCCAAACGGTGCTGGTAAGACAACTCTTTTCAAAATGATTACAGGCCAAGAAGCTCCAACGACAGGAACATTTGATGTTGGTGAAACAGTAAAGCTTGCTTACGTTGACCAAGGTCGTGATCTTGATCCTAATCAGACAATTTACGATGTTGTTGCTGATGGAACTGAATTTATTAAATTAGGCGAACAAGAAGTTAATTCAAGGGCCTATATTGCTAAGTTCAACTTCTCTGGTGAAGATCAAAAGAAGAAAGTATCGGAACTCTCTGGTGGGGAAAGAAATAGAGTTCACCTGGCCAAAGTTTTAAAAGAGGGTGGAAACGTTCTTTTACTGGATGAGCCTACAAACGACCTTGATGTAAATACTCTTCAAGCGCTTGAGAAGGCCCTTGTTGATTATGCAGGTTGTGCGGTTATTATTTCCCACGACAGATTCTTCCTCGATAGACTTGCAACTCATATCCTTGCCTTTGAAGGAGAAGGAAATGTTGTATGGTTTGAAGGTAACTTCGAAGAATATGAAGAAGATAAGAAGCGTCGTCTAGGAGAGAATGCAATCAATCCTAAGCGTTACACTTATAAGAAACTCACTAGAGATTAAGGTAAAGTTTTGACTCAAGTATATAAGTTTGGTGGTAGTACTATTCGAAGCGCAGAAGCGCTTCGAAGTATTGCCAATATTATCAATTCCTCGCAAGACTTGTCAGTTGTCGTTTTATCGGCAACTCATAATACGACAAATGAGCTTGAAGAGATTGCTGCGGCTGCAGTTCGCTCTATTGATGATGCTCAAGAACTTATAGAGAATCTCTTAGATAAGCATTATAAGCTAACGGATGATCTCGAGATTACGGAGATTGTAAAAAATGATCTTGAGTCTTTAAAAGAAGAACTTCTCAATTCAGTCAATGATGTTCAGAGAATGGGCGGATTAAATGCTCAATTAATGGATGCTATTTATTCAATTGGTGAACGCGCTTCCTCTGCTATTCTCTTTCATTTCTTAGATCAGAAGTTCCATGGGAAGCAGTATCAGTTTCTCGATGCCAGAGATATTGTGGTAACGAATAATAAATTCTCATCAGCTTCACCGCTGTTTTACGAGATAAATGAGAGACGCTCTCTAATTGAGAAGGACAAGGTTTATATTACCCAAGGTTTTATTGGTAAAGACCTGGCCGGAAATACGACGACCCTCGGTCGAGAGGGTTCTGATTACACTGCAGCAATTCTTTCTTGGGCCATTAGCGCTGAGAAACTCGTTGTTTGGAAAGATGTTGATGGCATCTTTCAATGTGACCCTAAAGTCTATTCTGACGTAAAGATTTTGGAAAAGCTCTCTTATGAACAAGCTGAGTTGTTAACGGAGAAAGGGGCGAAGGTTCTCTTTCCTAGAACAATGGCCCCTTTAAGAGAAAGGTCTATCGAGCTAATCGTAAAGAGTACTTTTAATCCTACTGGAGCGGGAACTAAAATATCGCTAGAAGAAAGTGACGGCGCAATTGGAATCACAACTCGCTTAGATGAGGGAGCGATGATTATCTCATTATTAAGTAAAGAGATCTTTAAAAACTTCAATCATCAGTCTTTTCTTAAACTATTAGAGCAGCATGAAGTCCAGGCGCAAGTCTTTGAACACTCTCAGAGTGTTTTTGCTGTCTCTATCCAGCCTGAGGATAAGAATCGAGTTGTATCACTTTTTGCGAAGAATTCCCTATAGTCTCTTTCTTATAGAGAGTTGAATAGATCGGAAGAGCTTTTTCACAACCTTTAACTTCTATAATCTCAGAAACCTCTTTCTTTTCTAAGAAA
>NZ_AUNJ01000288.1 GCF_000447775.1 Bacteriovorax sp. DB6_IX | reverse complement strand
TCCTTTAGCACTCCTGAGAAGTCTGACTTAAAAACATTTGGAACAGAGAAATATCCTTTAACCTTAACGCCTTTGATCTCAACAATTTCAAGAATATCAATAAACTCTCTCTCACCTATAACAACTTTAAGATTATAGTTTCCTCTCATATCTGCGTGTACGTATCCATTAACTACTAACAGTAGCATCATAATAAAATTCTTCATTTCAACTCCAATCGTTGATTAATTATCAATTTAAATTTTAGGAATAAGATTTGATTAAATGGCCTTACGCCACCAAAGGATTGCAATTGAAATAGAGTATCGTACTAATCTACACATATAGGAATATATGTATAATGACTCATCTAAATATACGAGAAGTAATTTCTTACAACTTCAAACAATTAAAAGACTCTTTCAAGGCCGATAGAGATATGCGTAAAAGTATTGTCAGAAGTGATATCCTTTTCAGGACTACCATAACTAAACTTATGCAGTTCAAAAGTTTGATTGAAGCTAAAGTATGGGATACCAAAAGTCTCTTCGTATTTTCTATAGCTATATTTCAAAGCGATAGTACGCCCGATATTCTCTCTAAAAGTAATCGACTGATTCATTCCCTTCATCTGAAAACTATCAAATAGACTGGCCTCTAGACCAAATAAGATATCGTGATTTTGATTAAACTCATGAAGATAAGCAAGACCAAATCTAAGCCCATAAAAGTCACGTGTTTCGAAAATCTCATCAAAGATCGCCAATCTCTTTCTATAGAAAGTATGGTAGTCAACTTGGAAGAATAATTTAAAGTAGCTATCAAATGCCTTAAAAGAATTTATACTTTTTAATGAGTAGATATTACTTCCACTAATCATTTGCCCTTGAGAGATATTAATCGTGGGCTCTAAATTGGAATGAGTTTTGACTAAGTAAGAAAACTCAATATCAAAGAAATAGTCTTCCTCTGAGCTGACTCTCTTTCTTATAAATAACTGTGGAGAATGGAGTGCTTCTTTTTCCGATCTTTCAACATCACGGCTTTCATCATTTAACTCAAGATGAGTGTCAATTACATCAAACTGCCAAGCAGCAGATAGAGAAAGCATCCAATCTGTTGCAAATACATAACTCAGCGTTGGAGTAAATGTATAGGCCATTTTTTCGGCTTCCAGTATATCCTCGATACCATCTGTTTGAGCATCATCTTCATACTCATAATTCCATCTCTTAAACTGTATTCTAAAATCAGATTTCAGCTCTCCTTTTTTAGGAAAGTGAAAGACCTTATTCAATCGCTCGCTAGCAAAGGTAGAAAAAACTAATAAGAACACAATTAAAAACTTCATTAGAAAAATACCTTTATATTCAGTCCAAACTGAGATTGAGTAGTATTGATACTTGGCGAGATAAAAACCCTACTTTCACTAGAGTCAAATTTATAACGCCCACTCTTATCAAAGTGAAAATCATACATAATATAAGAAGAAAGGGCTCCTATAAGTCCACCTGTTATAACATCTTCAAGTCTATGTTTCTTTGCATCTATCCTTGTCCAGCCAATATATCCAGCATAGAGAAGAGGCAAGCTGGCCCAAATTTCTTTATTGTCCAAGTTTGAGCTTCTTAAGATATCAATCGAGGCAAAGGTTGCAATAGTGAATGCATGAGCGGAATGGCCACTTGGAAATGAGAGATAATTCGACGAATCAGGTCTTTTAGAATTCATCGTATATTTCAATGTGAATACTGTTCCTTGAGCAGCAAGAAGAGACTCAGTAAGAACGAAAGCCTTTTCAAAACCCCATTGATCACTTCCAAGCAAGTAATAACTATATTGCCCAAGAGTTAATAATGTCGGCCCATGATTTCCTAATTCATATGCCCACTTAGGCGTTGAAATTTCATCTTGATTAAATTCAAAATCAGAACTTCGCGTTTCGAGGTCTTCATATTGTGGATTTAAAAGAGTGAAAACTGCAATTTCCGTCGCAAAGAACAAGGACATATATTTAATCTTATTTGGAGAAATATCCCACTTCCCCACTCTCACGTGATTTCCTTGTATAGCGAAACAGCAAAAAGAGAGAAAACAAAGAAATATAATAATAAGCTTCTTCAATTTTTATCCCTATTTTTTAATAATTTGGTAAATCATTTTTACAGCAACGATCATAAGAAATATAGCAAAGCCTTTCTTCATTTTATCTTGTGGAAGTCTATGAGAGAGTTTTGCTCCTATTCTTGCAAAGAAAGAGCTTGTTAATGTCACACCAACAACAGCAGGCAAATAAACATAGCCCAAACTATATTTTGGAAGCTCTGAAATGCCGTACCCGTTATACATATAGCTCGTAGCTCCAGCTAGCGCGATAGGAATCCCAAGAGTAGCGGAAACGCCAACGGCAACCTTCATAGGCTGCCCTCTCCAAGTAAGAAAAGGGATACTAATTGTTCCCCCTCCAATTCCAAGAATGGTCGACTTAAATCCAATAATAAATCCAACTATTGAATAGAGAACTGAACTGGTCTCCCTCAAATCTCTTTCAATCTTTACTTCTAAGAACATTTTAATGGATACGATGACAACATAAGCGGCAAAAATAAGTTCAAGAGTATCTGTTGCTAAGTCCTTACTTACAAAACTTCCCGTAAAAGCTCCGATAAGTAAAAAAAGAACGATCTTCTTAACAATGGCCCAATCAATATTCTTATTTAAATGATGCCCATACATAGAATTGGAAACTGTCACAAGGATAATTCCCAGCGATGTTCCAATAGTCATATGCATGATATAGGCGCTTGGAAAATCAAGAAGTTTGAAACAAAAGAGCAAAGTTGGAACAATTACCAGTCCCCCACCGATCCCAAAGATACCAGAGAGAGTTCCCGCAAAAATTCCAAGTAATATATAAATAAGAAAGGTCATGACCAAAATTAACATAGAGATTGAAGAATTCCCAGCTACGCCTAATGACCCGGCGCACACTCATCTTGATTTTTTGGCCTAGAATCACCAGAAATATAGACTAAATTCAGAGGGACTGATAAATTAGATCTTATGAGTGAAAATAATCAAAAACAGAAAAACATGCGTCCCAAACAGGACATTCCAACAATCCTATCTCGAGTGAGCAGACCAAAGAAAGCTGTTATTACAGCAGGAATGCCATATGCAAATGGTCCCGTACATATTGGACACCTTGCAGGAGCTCACGTACCAGCAGATATCTACTCTCGCTGGATGAGACTTCTTATAGGAAAAGACAATGTTCTCTTCGTCTGTGGAACCGATGATCATGGATCAACAAGTGAAGTTGCTGCGAAGAAACTTGGGAAAACAACGCAGGAATTTATTGAAGAAGTACACTCTAAACAAAATAAGACAATGGATCGCTACTCTATTGGCCTTGATGTTTATACTGGGACTTCTCGTGAGGAAAATTACGAGGCCCATAAAACTCTTTGCCAAGACTTTCTTAGAAAGATGCACTCTAATGGAATGCTAGAGAGGAGAACGAGTAAGCAGTGGTTTGACCCTGAAATAAATATGTTCCTACCAGATCGTTATGTTCAAGGAAAATGTCCAAATGAAAACTGTACCAATGAAAAGGCCTACAGTGACGATTGCGATGTTTGTGGCGCCCAATATGATCCAAGTGAATTAAAGAACCCTGTGAGTACAGTAAGCAATGCTACTCCCGTTCTAAAAGATACAGATCATTGGTATCTCGATATGTGGAAGGTTACTGATCAACTTATTGAATGGCTAAAGACAAAAGAGAGATCTTGGAGAAAGCCAATTCTTCAAGAAGTGTTTGGAACGGTCTACCCATGTGTGACTTTTACAAATAAGTCAGAACCAGAATACAAAGAAATTAAAGAGACTCTTCCAAAGCACAAGAGTCGCTATGCCCCTGGTAGAAAAGTACTCGTTCAGTTTGAGAACCTCGAAGACCTTAGCACTGGAAGTAAACTTCTCAAGGATAAAGGAATCGAGTGTGAACTGGATGATGGATGGGCCCATAGATCAATTACAAGAGATGTTTCTTGGGGGATTCCCGTTCCTACAGATGTAGAAGAAGGTATGGAAGGAAAGTCTCTCTATGTATGGCCAGAATCACTTATTGCTCCAATTTCATTTACTAAAGTAGCATTAAAGAAGAAAGGACTGGACCCAGAACTTCATAAAGAATACTGGTGTGATCCAGAAGCCAAAGTTTTTCAATTCCTCGGGACTGATAACGTATTCTTCTATGTCCTAATGCAAGGAAGTATGTGGTTTGGAGTCCAAGAAGATCCGATGAGACAAGCTCTTCCAGGTGAATTCCAACAAACTGACGTCTTCAGTAATTTCCACCTACAAATCAATGGTGAGAAAATGAGTAAGTCTAAAGGCAACTTTTACACTGGAGATCAACTTATTGATGAAATGGGTTATTCATCTGACCAAGTTAGATACTTCCTGGCTTCGCTTAGTCTTTCAGAAAAAGCTTCAAACTTTGATTTTGAAGTCTTCAACAATAAGAATCAATTTCTAGCTGGACCTTTAAATGCCTCTTTTGAAAAACCAATTTCAGCCTGTCACTCTAAATTCGATGGTGTTGTGCCAAAAGGTAAACTCATTGGAAAAACAGAAAAAGAAACATTGAAGATTGTTCAACAATATACAAAGTTTATGGAAAAAGCTGAGTACCCTAAGGCACTAGGAGCATTAGAAAATTATGCTCGTATTATTAACGGTCTCTTTAATCAATACAAGCCACATGATGATAGATTTCCAATGGAAGAGAGGGTTGATGCTCTCTACTCTAGTTTCTATATCTTAAGAAATATTCTCATCATGTTATCGCCATTTGCTCCTGAAACGATGGAAAAAGTGAGAAAGTCTCTAAATCTTCCAGAGAGTGTTTACTCGATTGATGAGTTACAAAATGAATTCCCTGAAAATCACAAGATTGGGAAACAAACGGACTACTTTCCAAACGTAAGTGAATAAAACAAAGCCGCGAATCTCGCGGCTTTTTTTATATCTAGTTTTCAAACTTTTTAAAATAATAGAAAGAATAGATTATTGGTAATAAGCAAGGAATCAGAATTGCCGCTACGGCCATCATCATATTTTGAACAAAGAAACTGAAAGCAAATAACAAAATTCCAAACAATACCATTAACACACCGGCAAGCCTATGTGTTCTTCTCCAGTTTTCATCAGAAGAAAGCGTCCATGGAACTCTGATCCCTATAAAGTAATTCTTTTCGAGCTTACCAAAAACACTCCCTCCATAAACTAGAAATAATGCTGCTCCTAAAGAGAAGAATCTCAAGAAGTATTGCTCTCCTTTGAAACTTAATAGTGAGCCAATATGAACACCTAGAAGAACAAAGCCGACAGCTAAAATAACTTTAGCTAAGACTTCCTGACTATTTTTCATAGTATTGGCCTTAGCGGAATTAGAAACAAATATTCCAACAAGAAAGATCACGAAGAGATATAACACAGGCATAAAGAAGGACTGAACCTCTTTAGTTGCGTAAGCTATGGGCTTCCCTTCCAAGTTGAAACGAGTTGGTATTTCATTAGGTAAATTCGGGTACAAATAGACCGTAACCCCAATCATAACGAAACAAACAAGAAAACTAAGAGCATGATTTTTTAAAAACTTCATAGATCCTACTTATAGAAAAACCTTCGCCATGAATACTTCATGGCGAAAGGTGCCAAAGACATATCAATAATTTATCCCCTACAAAACTCTTCAAGTCAAG
>NZ_AUNJ01000287.1 GCF_000447775.1 Bacteriovorax sp. DB6_IX | reverse complement strand
TCTCGATACCTATTTACAAGGGGCTCTTTCAGGATATGACACAAAGCTAAGCAAGGTCGTCACTTCTGAAGAAATGAGACCTAAGTGTTGGTTTAATAATGAAAAAACTACATATGACGCAGGTCAAATAGACGATAAAGTGAAAAGTTCTATTTATGATGGAATTAGTCGTGATTCTTCATGTCAGAAATGATATTAATTAGCATTACGGGTTAATTCTATTGAAAACGAAAAAAAGAGAATCTATGTCAGAAACACTACTAGAAATTAAAAACCTAACGATTGAATTTAGAACTGATGAAGGGACTGTACAAGCAGTTAAGAAACTTGATCTAACAATCCCAAAAGGGAAAACTGTTGGACTAGTTGGTGAGTCAGGTTCAGGAAAGTCTGTAACTTCACTTGCGATCATGGGTCTTATCCCTAATCCTCCAGGAAGAATTGCTGAAGGTGAAATCCTTTATCACGGTGAAGACCTATCAAAGGTTTCACAGGAGAGATTAAGAGAGCTACGTGGAAACAAGATCGCGATGATCTTCCAAGAGCCAATGACATCTCTAAACCCAGTTTTTACAACAGGTAACCAAATTGATGAAGTTCTTATGCTTCACCAAGGTTTAAATAAAACTCAAGCAAGAAAGAGAACGATCGAACTTTTTGAAGAAGTAGGAATCCCTACTCCAGAAGAAAGTGTTGAAAAATACCCACACCAGATGTCTGGTGGGCAGAAGCAAAGGGTAATGATCGCAATGGCCATGGCATGTGAGCCAGAACTCCTAATTTGTGATGAGCCAACAACTGCTCTTGATGTAACAATTCAAAAGCAAGTTCTTGAACTAATGTTTGATCTTCAAAAGAAGCACGGAATGAGTATGCTATTCATTACTCACGACCTTGCTGTTATCGCTGACATTGCAGACGAAGTTGCCGTAATGTTTAGAGGTGATCTTGTTGAACAAAATACGACAAAAGCACTATTTGAAAATCCAAAACACCCATACACGAAAGGTCTTCTCGCTTGTAGACCAAGCTTAACAGAGAACCCAACAAGACTTCTAACTGTTGAAGATTTCCTCGCAGCTGAAGATGATATTGATGTAAGCTCTCTTGAGATGAAGAAGCCTAGAGCTGTTAACGAGCAAGATAACCCAATCCTTCTTGAAGTTAAGAACTTCCAGAAACACTTCCCTATTAAAGGTGGAATTTTTGGTAGAACTGTTGATTGGTTTAAGGCCGTAGATAACGTTAACCTTCAAGTAAGAAAAGGTAGAACTCTCGGACTCGTAGGTGAATCAGGGTGTGGAAAGACAACTCTAGGAAGATCTATCCTAAGACTTATTGAGCCGACAGCAGGTGAAGTTGTTTACGACGGAATCAATGTTACTGATCTTGGTAAGAATCAAATGAGAAAGATGAGAGAAAGAATGCAGATCATTTTCCAAGATCCGTACTCATCTCTTAACCCAAGAATGACTATTGGTGATATCGTAACTGAGCCAATGGTAATTCACGGTATTGGTGGATCAAAAGCTGATAGATATAAGTATGCTGGTGAACTACTTGAAAAAGTAGGTCTTAAAGGAGATCACCTTAACAGATACCCACACGAATTCTCAGGTGGACAAAGACAAAGAATCTGTATTGCCAGAGCTCTTTCTCTTAAGCCAGAATTTATTATTTGTGATGAGTCTGTTTCAGCACTAGATGTATCTGTTCAAGCACAAGTACTAAATCTACTTCAAGACCTTCAAGATGAACTAGGTCTTACATATATCTTCATTTCACACGACCTATCAGTTGTTAAGTATATCTCTGATGAGATTGGTGTTATGAATAAAGGACAAATCGTAGAATACGGTCCAGCGGAAGAAATTTATAAGAATCCAAAAGATCCTTATACTAAGAAGCTACTAAGCGCTATTCCACTTGGAGTCCCAAAAGAATTAAGTAAACAATAGAATATTCCAAGGATCCCTTATGGGAGCCTTTTTTTTTGGACCAATATGTTAAATAAAATTCGACTTACTTTTAGAGAGTTATTTCTCTTCACGATTCCGCTTATCATCGGCCAGGTTGGCCAAATGCTCTTTGGGATTGGTGATACATTTATTGCTGGCCGCTACTCGACTGAAGCTCTCTCGGCCATTGGTGTTGGTTCAGCAATTGTAGCCCCATTTATTATGTTGGGAGTTTCAACACTCTTCTCTGTTAGTAGTATTAGTTCTCGAATTCGCGGTGAAGGAAGTTGTCCTAGAGATGAAAAGATGTGGGGAAGCTCACTTGTACTTTGTAGCTTTATCTCAGTTATCCTAACGGCTCTTCTCTATGTGCTGACATACAATCTTGATTACATTGGTCTTCATCAAGATATTCAATCAGAGGTTCAGGTTTTCCTCTACTATGTGGCCATTTCATTAATTCCTGCTCTTTTCTTTCACACAGCGAAAGAATACCTTCAGTCATTTGAAAAAACATTCTTTGCTAATGGACTCGTTATAGGGATGAATGTCGTCAATATTGGAATGAACTGGATTCTAATGTTTGGCTACGGTCCTATTCCAAGCCTTGGAGTAAAGGGTGCTGCCATAGCGACAATTATTACCAGAACTTTAATGGCAATTATCCTTTTAATTTACACATCAAAAGTTGTTCCTTGCTCACTTCATGTCTCTAAGAAGAGAGTGAATGAACTACTTAAACTTGGACTTCCTGTTGGACTAGGAACACTCGTTGAAGTTCTTATGTTCTCAACAGTCACTGTTCTTATTGGAAAGATGCCTATACATATCTCAGCTGCCCATAATATTGTTCTCAATATTGCAGGACTCACTTTTATGGTACCACTTGCAATAAATGGAACTGCGGGGGTAAAAGTCAGTTATGCTTTAGGGCAAAAGAATAAAGAAAAGATGGAAAGCTATGCCCTTGGATGTATTTTAATGGCAGAGGGCTTTATGATTTTAACGGCCTTAACTTATGTTTTGATCCCGACATTCTTAGTCTCCCTCTTTACTTCTGATCCAAAAGTTATTGCCTATGGTAGCGCACTATTCTTCTATGTTGCCCTCTTTCAAGTTCCAGATGGTCTACAAATTACAATGTGGGGAATTCTTAGAGGGATGGGAATTAGCAAGCTTCCACTGGTTCTAACATTCTGTGGTCACTGGCTAATTGCGATTCCTATTGGCCTGTACCTATCTTATAAGCTTAATATGCAGGCTAAAGGACTATGGGCCGGGCTGGCCATAGGACTAACTATTGTCTCACTGTCACTAGTAGGTCTATACTTAAAGAGAATTAAAAAAGTGCAGTTTGAATAAGGGGAACTCATGCCATTAGTTAAGTCCAATTACGATTGTGTTAAATTCTTACGCAATGGCCATATTCAAACGATACTTCCTTTTCTCTTTCGCATACCTCCAGAAAAACACCATGGAGAGAAAATTCATGTGGCCACACCTGATGGCGAGGAGCTTTCTTCCCTAAATTATAAAACAGACAAGTCTAAGAAACTTATCATTATCACTCATGGTCTTGAAGGAAATGGAGAAGATACTTATATCCTACATATGGCAAAGAATTTTCATCAAGAAGGTTATAATGTCGTAACTTGGACAATGAGAACTTGTGATGAAAATCTAATTCATAGAAATAAGTTCTACAATGGAGCTGACTTTTCTGACCTTGAAGTCATCATTGACTATTACAAAGAAGATATGGAAGAAATTTACTTAGTCGGTATTTCTCTCGGTGGCTCCATCACATGCAACTATCTTGGACGTTTAGGCCATGATATTGAAAAGAAGGTTTCAGGAGCTTTTGTTATTTCCACGCCACTTGATCTCGATTCCTCTTCAAGGGCCCTTTCATCTAGAGTCTCTAAGCTTCTCTATCAAGGTATCTTTGTCAGATCGATGAAGAAGAAAGTTCTTAAAAAGGCCAAGAACCTCAAGTTTCAAATAGACCTTAAGGCAATCAAAAAGGCTAGACTTGTTAGTGACTTTGATGAGCACGTTGTCGGTCCAATGTATGGCTATGAAAGTGGAAAAGACTATAGAGTTAAAGGTTCTGCACTTCCATATCTTAAAGATATTACCGTTCCTCTTTATATACTCAACGCTCTTGATGATCCTTTCTTAGGGGAAGAGTGCTACCCTTTTGAGTTTGCAGAAAATAGTGAACTCGTTTTCCTTGAAACCCCGAAAGTAGGCGGCCATGTCGGCTTCATAAGGCGCTCCCATGAAGAACTTTATTGGTATGAAAGCAGGATTCTACAATTTGTAAGTGGCTCAATTTAGAGACTATTAACAAAAGCTGACATTAATCACTAAAATTAATAGGGCCATATTTGTCCGGTCTAGATATATAATTTACTTTAGATGACTAAAGGCTCTTTATTATGAACACCGGACAATATATTGATAAATTAAGTCAAATGATTGCCAATCTTCAAAACCCTCAAGATGGTTTGAAGGAGAATTCATACCTATTAGACCTCTTCGATGTTGCCCTTTTTATCATTGATACTGATGGAGACATCATCTATTCCAATAAGACATTTTCAAGTCTCTTCAAGGGAAATCTTAATCTCAACAAGAATAACTTTTTTAAACTTCTAAGTTCTCCTCCTGCTAAGGATATCTTCACTAATCTTAAAACAGACAACTTCTTTGGTGGAGAGATCTCTTGGGCAAAAGGAACGGCGACGGCCTATGGGGATCTAAGACTTAAAGCAGTCGATCTTCAAGACAAGCAAGTTCTAGTGGGAAGTTTAAGAGATATTACCCACAGAAAAAATAATGAAAGGCAGAAATCTCTATTAATGAGAGATACCTTAAGTGAATTAAGTGCTGCACAAGATATGCTCATGGAATCAACAAAGCTCGCCACAATTGGAAAGCTGAGTTTAGAAATAAATCATGAGCTTCAGGTTCCCCTTCAAGTTATTGTCTCATCACAAAGTTTCCTAAAAGATCGTTTAGCAGAGTTGAATATTGATGATGAAGAGATCAATTCAATTCTCAAGGAATCCAATACGGCCGCAGCTAAAATTAGAAGACAGCTCGATCTTCTAAAATCAAAAGCTGACTCTTCAAGTGTTGAAGCCGAAGAAGAAATTAATTCAGGTGAAGTTCTTCTAAACTCTGTCAGTTATTTCTCTCACCGTTCTCAATCAAGAAAAGTGAAGATTCATACCGAGATCAAAAAGAATTTCACAGTGAAGGCGAATTACGACAAGTTCGAAAATGTTATTCTTAATCTTATTAGAAATAGTCTTGATGCTTTTGAAGCAAGTCCTATTTCAGATACAGATGAAAGGTATATAAAAGTTAGCTCTTTTGAAGATAGTAACCTATTTTCATATTGCTGTCGAAGATAATGGTCCAGGTGTTCCAGATAAGATCAAGCATCAAATCTTTGAGCCATTCTTTACAACTAAGGAATCAAGTGGAACCGGTATCGGGCTTTCTCTTTCTAAGAGATATATTGAAATTCTTGGTGGGGATATGTTTCTTAATCAGGCACAAGGAATAACTCGCTTTCAAATTTCTTTTCCAAAAGATCACTACAAAGAGTAAACCCCAGCTTACGCCGGGGCTTACATATATTCTCCTTTATTTATTTCTTAGTACTTCTTAAAAACAAGGTCATACTTGGCTTTTGCTCCTCTGTACCCAAATACTTTGACATAGTATGTGGCATTTGATGAAACTCTCATTCTTACTGACTCATTGTCTGATGAACTCTCCTTTGCTTTAACAAACTTGTAATTCGATCCAACCTTCTTATAAACTTTGAAATCAAGATCTCCTTCAGCATGTGAGAAGAAGATTGAGAAATCTAAAACTTCTCCCGACTTCATTGAAACAGCGTAGATATCAACATCCTCCTTTGAATCAATTGCTAAACCACGTACTGTTTTATTCTTTGCTAATGATGAGGCCTTTGCATAAGTATCGTTATCATCACCAACTTGAGTATCATCTCCTTGGTCAGAACCTGTGTCAGTAGAACTCGCTGCTAACACCCCTGGGAAGTTTGCTTCGATATATGGAACGATTCGACTCATTGGAACTCCCATATTCTTTACTCCTCTTCCCATCCAGTTTCCACCGTATCCTGAGTTATGGATCGCGATAACTTTATTTGAATCAGCAGAGAAGATTGGACTTCCTGATGACCCACCAAGGGTATCAGCATTGTGAGAAACCATATCTGTTACTTCTGTTACCTTTCCTTCTGAGTATTTCTTTGACCAGTCACAGTCATAGTCTGAGTAGTAATCACAGTTTTGGTGAACAACGTAAACATCATCACCGGCCGTAGCACCAGAACCATCTAGTTCTACCTTTCCATATGTTTGCCCTGGAGTCCCACTACACTTTACTAATGAGAAATCCAATTGAGCATTTGTTCCGACATATTGTGTACATGAGATTTCTGCGTAATCAGATTTCTGTCTTCCAGTTTCATGCTTCATAAAAACTTTCATTCCGACAACATCTCTCGCTGACTTGATACAGTGATTATTTGTCATCAACACATTGTCAGCAACTAAGAAACCTGTACATCTTCCGCCATTAGCAAATTGAACATCTGCGACTGCCCTTGATGATTTTCTAATAGGATTTTGTGAGCTCAGTTCAGTAACATCTCTCCAATCAACTTCACCGATGATGATCTTTGCGGCCTCATCTATTTCGGCGCTTCCAATTGGCGCTGTCTTCCCACAAGAAACAAGCATCATTGTCGTTGGTAAAACTAATGCTGCTGTTTTTAAAAATTTAGTTACGACCCTACTTTTCTTCATATCAAGGACTCCTTCCACTAGAGCAAAAAATGGAGACTTGAATTATTTCAAACCCCTCTCTGAAACTTAATATAGGAAAGGATTTGATTCTTGTGACCCCCTTGGCCTCTGAAGAGGACGAAAAAGTGCCAATTACAAGAAAATGTAAGATTTTAAACTTATATTACAATTGTTTTTCTGAAAGAAGGTGCCAATAAGGCCCTGAGACATGTAAGAAAAATCTAAATTTTCTTTAAATAGAAGCGTTCACCAGAGATTGTCTTTCCGTTTGAACCTTTGCCAGTGTATTTCATGGCCCTAAAATTCATCACTCTCTTTTTTCCAATGAATTTCAAATCTCCCTTTATCTGAGATTTTCTCAGGGAAACTTCCTGACCATTCTTATAAATGCATTTTTCAGTCCCGTACTTATGAAGCATAGACATCACTTTTAGGGTTACTTTAGTCTTTGTATCTGAAACAACAAGGGCCTTGTA
>NZ_AUNJ01000286.1 GCF_000447775.1 Bacteriovorax sp. DB6_IX | reverse complement strand
TTGGAACAAACTCTTGCCAGGTTGCCACTCTACCTTGTAGTTCTGCCTTGGCCACAACATTTCGAGTTTTATTATAGGCCCTACTTGTCTTCTGGTTTGTAAGTAGGTTATCTGCATATGCAGAGACACTATCGTAGACACTTTCAAACTTCATATAATAGTGACCTTCATTGGCAGGTCTTTTGACTGTACAGTCATAAGTTATAGTTCTCTCTTTATCAGTTCCTTTAAAGAGTACTTTCTTTTT
>NZ_AUNJ01000285.1 GCF_000447775.1 Bacteriovorax sp. DB6_IX | reverse complement strand
GAATCTTATTCTCTTCATAGAGAATGAAAGAAACCTTATCCTTGGTCGCTTGATTACTCATTAGTTACTACTTTGTGTCTGTGTCTGTGTTAAGTTCAAATTCCTAGTAAAGATCTGTTTTGGATCTTCAGAGTTAAAGAATCTTAGTTTTGGTTCAAAGGCTAAAGTATCTTCTGATGCTTCACTTTCGATACCTAGTTTAGACCATCTCTCGGCCACAATCTTCCACTTGTAGTAAGGATCTTTCTGTAAATAAAGAATCTTCTTACCAGTGTCTTGGATTGTATTAGATTTGTAATCTTGCTTAAAAGTCACTACAGCATATTCATCTGTTTTTAAGATTGTCAGATTGCTGATACCGATTTCAGGTGCACCTGGGTTGGCGAAGACAGCTCTTTTATAGTTTTTAAAGTTCTGGTATCCACCTTTTCTTGGATCCTTGAACTTATCCTTAGAGTAGTGTGAGATATACTCGTTAAAGTTCTCTGTTCTCCAAGCTTCTGCCCAATTCTCTACAGATTGAATGATCTGTTCGCGCTCACCTTGCCATGTATTCTTTTTAAGGTGTTCTAGCGTGTGAACAACGATGATTGGAGTTTTATTAAGTTCAATGAATTGAGAGATCTTAATTAGGTTTTGATTGTGAGCAACAATACAACCTCTAGAATCAAGTCCCTTATCAATTCTTGTTTCATCATTTGTTGAGTGAAGCCAAATACCTCCACCAGTTTTTCCTTGGTAGCGATCAATTGGATTAGGATAGTTCATAACAAAAGCACCCACGCCGTAAATTTCTCCCGCTTTACCATGTCTCTTTAAAAGATCTTGATGAGTAAGGAATTCTGTGAAGTGATAGATACCTTCTGGAGTTCTATGGTCACCTTGGAAAATTTTATCACCGGCCTTCTTCCCAGTGGCCATTTGATATTTTAATTGAAGTTTTGGAAGTCCACCTGTGTTCTTGTAAAGGTAGAGTGTATGAGTCGACTTCTCTGCCACGATGACGTGGTGAGAGAAATAATCACTTAGTAGTAATAGTGGTGACGGTAAGTACTCTTGAGCTTTTACAGTCAGTGTGAAGAGTAAACTTGAGGCGATTACTAGGTTTTTCATATAAGTCCTTAAGCCATAAATATTTAACAATACTGATATTCTAGACCATATTGGTTCAAGTCATCAAGTTAAAGAATTAATAAAATAGACATGATTTCCCATAGTTGGAGTATTTGCCACTGTGAGTTATCATATTTTATGAGGATAAATATATGAATGTCGTTATTTTAGATTCTAAAAACCAATTTACCAGTGATGATTTTCCAGCACATGTTCATGTCTGCCACTCTCTAGATGAGTTGATAACTCATCGAAAAGATAAGGTTGATGCTCTTGTTCTGACCGATGGTTGTGAGATGGAGGAGCTTGAAGCAATGGCCAAAGAGCTAGGGGATAGCCTGTGGAAACTCTTTGTTCCAAGAGCACTTGTTATGCTTGTCAAAGGAGTTGGCCTTAGCTCCGATGTTGTGACAGATGCTTATGATGACATTCACGCTGTGAGTGTTCTTCAACAAGATCAGGACTCAACGGCCTTAAGAAGACATGGGGTAGATCTTTCTCAAGTTAGTGACTATGACATCAAAGAAAATAAGAGAATTCAAGATGTTGTCGATAAGGTTTACAAGGATAGGGAAACTTTTATGAGTATTGATGATAATAATGAAGATGAAGGTGGTCTTAACTTCAATATGCCTGCAGAGGGAGTTGACGAGGGATTTCAAGATGAAGTCGATGAGGCCACAAAACACGACATCAGCCTAGAACTCGGCGATGCTGATGATACAGAAGACGAGGAAACTCAAGCCCTCGAGCCCGATGAGTCAGATGCTATGGACCTAGGTGATTCAACATCTGGTGGCTTAAGTCTAAGTGGTGAAGATGATGAAATAGATAATGCTTCAGTTGATGAGGACCAAGGAAGTGATCTTGATTTAGACATGGGAACTGACGGAGGACTTTCTCTTTCTGAAGAAGGTGATGAAATAGATAACACTTCAGTTGATGAGGATCAAGGAAGTGATCTTGATTTAGACATGGGGACAGATGGTGGTCTTTCTCTAAATGAAGAAGGCGATGAAATTGATAATATTGCTTCAGAAGAGGCCGGTGTAGGAGATCTTGATTTGGATAATCCACCAGCTCCACCTGTTGAGGACTCATTAGAAGATGATCTTGATATGTCAGCTGATGATGACTTGGATGATCTTGGAGATTTAGATGATGAACTCGATGATGATCTTTCCATGTCAGATGATTTGGATGAAGGTCTTGATGATCTTGATGATGATCTTGATGATCTAGATATGGATAATGATATTGGTGAGACCACTGGCGCCACCGTTGTGGCAACATTAACTGATGTCGCTGCTTTTGATAATAATCTAGACTTAAGTGAAGAAGATACGACAGATCAACATCAGTCAGATATGACGAAGACTGTTGGAACTGAAACCTTTAAGACTAAGATTAATATGATGTTAGGTGATGAGCTGTCTGAAAGCGATGATACTCTTACCGCGACAAATGAAGAAATTAATATTCCTGAGGCAACGCAGACTCTTTCTGACTATAGTATGCCAGCTCAAGAAAGTACTCCTATTCAAAGAACTGTTGTCGAAGAGGCCGTTACTGATGGACAACTTTTAACATCACTATCGAGTAATGAACTTCTTGATTTAAGAGTAACTCTTAAGGAGCTAAAAGAAGATCGACAAAATCTTCTTTCTCAAATCTCTGATCTTGAAGAAGAAAAGAGTAATGTCAGGCAAGATAATTTAAACCTTAAAGCGGATATCGATGAATTAAAGATTGAAATATCGATTCTTAAGAAGAGACACTTGGCAGAGCTGGAAGAGTTGAAGCATCAATTAAATCTTTCAAGTGAGAAGAGAGAGATTCTTGAGGCCAAGAATAAGAGTTACCAGAAAGAAATGGACCGACTTGGACAAAAAATTCGTGTCGATTTTGGTAAGATTAAGCAGAGAGAAAAGGATCTTGAGAGCCAATTAGAACTCGTTTCTATGGATGCTGATTCGAAAGTAAAGAGTCGAGATACGAAAATCTTAGAGCTTAAAAGAAAAATTGATTCTCTTGAGTTTAATATGGAGAATATTTCGATCAAGGAGAGGCAGTCTCGCAAAGATAAGGTTCTGCTTGAAGATAAACTCTCTAAAGTTGTTGGGACACTAAGAAATTCTCTAAGTTTCTTAGAAGAAGAAATTGATATTGAAGAAATAAAGAAAGACTTAGATATCTAGGGTGAGGGGTATCGTTGCAAAATATTACTGAAGATTATCAGAAGATCTTAGAGTTTATTTGTAAACTAGAAGATGTAGATGATTTAAAACATTTATTCGAGTATTTAGATAACTTCTGGCAAACACAGTTTGCTACCGCTCCCGTATTGATTTTCTCTAAAGCTAAAAATGGAAAAGAGGCCTATACAAGAGATTTCTGGAACCGTGGTAAGGATGAAATTTACTATAACGGAAATGAAGTTGAAGAAATGAAGCAGGCCGTGACTAATGCCGATGGTAAAGAGCTCTTTTATAAGTCTGATAAATTTGAAAATACAATTTATACTTTGAACTGTGGAGTCTATAAGACACAACGATTTTATATTTGTTTTAAGATAAATTATGAAATTGCGGACAATGTCTTAGAGTACTTCCATCAATTTATGGCGACAACATTGAAGAAAATTGGTCGTTATAAAGAAGCTGATAATTTAAAATCACTCGTTCATATTGATGATGTCACAGGTCTATATAACCAAAGAAAATTTCTCTTGGATATAGAGTATAGCATCGCTGAATATGAAAAATTAAAGAAACCTTTTTCTCTCATCTTTGTAGATATCGACCACTTTAAACAGGTCAATGATGGACATGGGCACTTAGTTGGTTCATCACTTCTTAAAGATGTTTCTAAGATTATTAGAGATACTGTAAGAGATGAAGATCTTTGTTATCGCTATGGTGGAGATGAGTTCGTTATATTGATACCTTTTTCAAATTACGAAGAGGCCAATATAGTGGCAACTCGTGTCTTAAAGAATATCAAGGATGAGACATTTACAGTTGAAGAGGGAGAGGGAATAGGTGATGCCTCTGAATTTAAACTCTCTGTTTCTATTGGAATTGCCAATTTCCCAAAGGATGCCAAGAATCAAGTGGATATTATCAATATGGCCGACAAGATGATGTATAAGGCTAAACAATCTGGGCGTGGAAAAATTTGTTCTGCGGCAGAATTGATTGGTACTGATGAGGAAGGTGAATGAGATATTTAATTCTCTCTGATCTTCACCTTGGAAAGGGAAAGTTCTTAAATAATGGACAATTCAATATTCTAGAAGACTTCTTTGAAGATGATCGCTTCTATGAGTTTTGTGATTATTTTTCTTCGGGAAAGTATTTCTTACAAAAAATTTGTCTCGTACTCAATGGTGATATTCTCAACTTGATTCAAATTGATTCTAAAGGTGTTTTTACTCATATTGTTGATGAGGAGATGACGATTCAACAAATTGATGACATTGCAAAAGGCCACCCTCAATTCTTTAAAGGGTTAAAAAAGTTTCTCAAAGCACCTAATAAAGAGGTTGTTTTTGTCATTGGAAACCATGATGCCGGAATGGAGTTTGAAGGGGCACAAAAGAAATTTATGGAGCTTTGTGGAGATGACGTAACATTCACTCAGAGTTTCGTTCGCCATGGCTTACATGTCGAACATGGCCATCGTTTTGAGGCCATTAATACTGTTCCTAAGAATAGCTACTTTCTTAGGGGTCCACAGGGAAAGAAGATTTTAAATTTCCCATGGGGCTCTCTTTTTTGTATTAATGTCCTTCCAAAACTAAAAAAAGAAAGACCTTATATTGATAAGGTTCGACCAATGTCGGCCTATGTAAAATGGTGTCTCTTTCACGATACGGTTTTCTTTTGGAAGCTTTTGGTAACTTGTTTGCAATATATTGTGACGACTTATAGTGATTATTACACCAAACAAAATAAGAATTTTAAAACAAGTCTTCAGATCTTAAGGCAAATTACGATTTATCCACGTTATGAGAAAATGGCCCGCAGGATAATAAAGAAGAATCCAAATATTCACACTGTTGTTATGGGGCATACGCACCTACAAGAGTGGCGTCGTTTTCCTGAGGGGAAATTCTATTTTAATACTGGGACATGGAATACAATTCCATCTATCGATGCGGGGATGCACCAAGATACTCGTCATCTCACGTATTGTTCTATCGATGTGCAAGAGACTAATAACGTTCTTGTCTATGCCACTGTCAATGAATGGAAGGGAAAATGGAAGCCATTTGTTGAAGAAATCGGGACTAATTAAGCCCAATAGAGCACTATGAATGGTGTTTTCTTACACTTTAAATTTTTCTTAACAACCTAGTTACGATGAAGAGATGGAATTGAAAATTTCTTGAGTTTAAGTTTTGATTAGGGCCCAAAAAAGGCAAAAAAAAACGACGTTCTTGAAAAATCCTTTCCCTCGAACGCCGACGTGTCTCTCTATGTCTCTATTTGTATTTATTCTAAGTGAAGATTAAAAAATATAAAAGAACTATTTTCTTACAGCTACTTTCAGCAAGTGGAGCGTAATTCTCTGGTATTTGTAATTGCCTGTAATTAAAGTATAAAAAATTTTTCACTCAACCTTTTAAATAAGCAAGATTTAGTCATTTTTTTTTGTGAGATAAGTAAACTTACCGCTAAGAGCTGAGTCAATTTTATTGACGAACTTAGACATTAATTTACGATCACTCTTTTTGACCCTAAGAACCTCATTATGGATCGCCACCAGTGAGCTCTTTACATCTTCAAGCATCTTCTTTTCTACTAAAGAGGCGAGAATTGAATCGGGAACAACTAGTGAGTCATACTTTAAAAGTGTCTTACCTTTGTATGGATAGAATGTGGCCGAACCATTTACTTTCTTGGCCGTATTAGATTTAACTAACCACCAGCTGACTTTATAAGTTGAAGTCTCTTTCTGTTCTAATTTGTGACCATGGATATACTTACCATTTGAAAGAGGCCAGGGCATCTCTAATTCATATTGAACATCTGCCTCTGTCGGAACCCTCTGTTTTACAACTTTGGCCTTAATCAAATTGGGAATATAACTTGGCTGATGCTCTAGAGCATAGAAAACTGCTACTGACTCAAGGCTTGTTGCCTCGATTGTCTTATAAACTGTAATTTGCGGCCATGGGAGCCCCTTAACTTCCTTGGTCTTAAAGAGGTACTCACCATCATCAATTCTCTTATAATCGTTCTGATTGAGTTCATTTGGAAGTTGAGCAAATGCGCATTGCGCAAGGGTAATTAATACAAGAAAAAACTTCATGATATATCCTATCTTTTTTGCTGAAAGTTAACTTATTCAATGTCTCATTTACAAGATATATTTTTTCAATTACATTGCGTCAAAAGGTATTTATTTTATGAAAAAATATAACTCGATCAGAATTTTTAAAAATCCATTTCTTGAGTCATTAACGCACGTTCATCCAATTGTGCCACTCCTTCTGTGGGTGCCAGTCATTATCTATTGGCTTTATAAGTCATATGTCGATTATGGACTAACAATGGCAGAGTATGGTGCGTTCTTTCTTATCGGAATTATCGTTTGGACATTTACTGAATATATACTTCACCGCTATGTTTTTCATATGCCGACAATTGGGCCACTGACGGAGAGATTTGTATTTCTTTTTCACGGTCTTCATCACGATGACCCAAATGATCCAACGAGACTTGTCATGCCACCGGCGCCGGCCATTATTATTGTGGCCCTGCTTTACGGATTGTTCTCACTCGTTGTTCCTGAAAGATATATCCAAGCATTCATGGCCTTCTTTATTGTGGGTTATCTCTGCTATGACTATATTCATTATGCAACTCACCACTTCAAGATGACTTCTAAAGTAGGTCGTTACCTTAAGAAGTGGCACTTACAACATCACTTTAGACATGAGAAGTCTAAGTATGGAGTAAGTTCTCCACTTTGGGACTACATCTTTAGAACAGTGACTGGGCCTAAGGAAAATTAATGTACAGAAATCTTTCAAAAATAACTCTCTTAGGGCTTGCGATGCAAGCTCTTCTTTCTTTTAACACTTCGGCCGATGAGTATAAGCAAGATCTTAAGGAAACTTTTGAGTATTTCTACAAAGGGTCTTATCAGCAGTTTAAAGAAGTTAATAATTTCTACTACGCGATACCTGCACTGGGGACAACTTATTATGCCTTTGAGCATGACAAGCGTTTAAGTAATAACCAGAGGTCGAAGAAGCTAAGAAAGGTTTATGATATCACTGGTGATTTAGGAGTCGTATTTAACTTTCCAGTTGTTCCGTTGGGAATCTATTATGCTGGTAAGAAATACAACAATAATAAGTCTGTTGAGTTTGCTAAAGAATATGCAGCAGCTCTATACTTAACACTACTTGAAACTGGACTTATCAGCTATATTCCTGGGCATGAAAGACCAAATAAAGAAGGTCAAAGTAAATGGGAGACTAGCTTTAGAGGGGATAATTCATTCCCAAGTGGTCACATTGTTCCTTATAGTGTTCTCTTTTTTAAAACACTTCAATATTATGGACCTTACTGGTCAATCATTCCTGGAACTCTGACATACTTCGCCTCACTTCAAAGAGTGAGAGAGGGAAGACACTATGTCTCTGATGTTGTAGGAGCCTTTTGGCTTTCTGCATTTGCCTCTGAAGGGGTACGTGCAATTGCCAAGCATAAGAAGAATCATCCATTTTATAAGATGATTTTTGAAAGGCAACTAGAACTGTCTTATATTCAATATAAGGGTGTCATTGGCCCGGCCTTTACTTATCGTTTTTAAATAAATATTAACGGCTTATCTCCGATAAGATTTTAAAATCATGGGGAAGAGATGACGCTTAAGAGGGTCTTAGTTAATATATTTTTACCGTTGGTATTATTGATTACAATAATTATTGTCGGTCATCAAACTCAGGTTCAAGTTAGAAAGAGTGCTGAAAATGAAGTCACAAATAAC
>NZ_AUNJ01000284.1 GCF_000447775.1 Bacteriovorax sp. DB6_IX | reverse complement strand
CAAACGGGGGGATTCAGTGCCTATTACGAGCTTATCAATCTCATCAACTTAAATACAGAGAATATCTTCTGGGTTATGTCTTTTAATAAATATAGCTGGTTATTTCTTGATAGGGCCTTTGGTAGAACCCAATTCTTTAGAAATATTTTTGAACTTCAAGGTTGGAGTGACTCAAAAATAAAAGAGCTTATTATGAAAAGACATAATAAGACAAAATTTAAACTCTCATATGACCTTCTCATTAGTGCTACAAGGTCACAGGATGAAATCGATAAGTATGCTTCAATTGAATCTAAGTTCTTTAAGCTTCTATGGGAACTTTCGCGAGGTAATCCTCGTGCTGCGCTCTACCTTTGGATGACGGCACTTTCGAGAAAGAATAGAACAACTTTTAATGTTAATATCCCAAAAGAGTTCGAGTCAGCGGGACAAGAGAAAATGCCCGATGAGCTACTCTTTGTCATTGCGCATGTTCTTAAGCATGAAAACCTCACAGCATCAGAAATAGAGTCGACGACAAATCTTCAAAGAGGATATGTTCGTAATGCGATTAAAATAGCTCTTGAAAGGAATTTCTTCTATAGAGACGAACGCCACAGATATATGGTTGATATTACAACTCAACATAGTTTAATCAGATTTTTAAAAGTGAAGAATTTTATTTATGGAAACTAATAAAGACCTATCGTTAATTATATTTGATTTTTTTAAGCTAGATAAGATTCTTCTCTTTCTCTTTCTTATCATATGCGTCTTTATCATTATAAAAATAGTAACAGCTTGGTCAGATAAACTTCAGCAAAAGTTCTCTGGAAAGAGACTTGTTATTTTACAGGTCACAACAGTTTTCTCCTTTGTCACATATCTATTTGGATTTCTAGGAATCTTCTACTATGTTTTCCAACCTTCTAAAGAGCTTCTCGTTGCCGTAGGTGGTTCCGCAGCCGTGGCCTTTGGTTTTGCCTTAAAAGACCTTGTGGGCTCGATGATTGCAGGTTTTATCCTTCTCTTTGATAGGCCCTTTCAAGTAGGAGATCGAGTTAGCTTTGGCGACACCTATGGAGAAATTAAAAGTATCGGTTTAAGATCAGTGCGCCTCGTGACCCTCGATGATAATTTAGTCACTATTCCAAATTCAAAATTCTTAACAGATGTAGTCTCTAGTGGAAATAGTGGGGCTCTCGATATGATGGTAGTGATTCCTTTCTACTTCTCAATCTATCAAAACTTGGAGAAAGCTAGGGCCCTCCTTCATGAAGTCGTTATTACAAGTCGTTTTGTTTACCTGGAAAAGCCAGTTTCTATTGTCTTTGAAGAAGTGGCCCAAGCGAATAATTTTGTTATAAAAGCTAGTGTCAAGGCCTATGTCATTGATGTAAAATACGAAAAATCATTCTTGTCCGACATTACAAATAGAGGTAATAAGGTTTTGAATGAGCATAAAATTTTACGTCCTCTAAACTCAGGACATGGAGAATCTTAGTGGAAGCCTTGGTTGCAAAAGCTTTGGACCTATTTGCCAAGTACCCTTATTTAAAAACAGTAGTTTTTACTTTCCTCTTATTTGTTTTCTACCTTGTAATAAGAAAAGTTGCTCTCAAAGCAATCTCAAAAGGGCCTGGTTCTAAGGTTGAAAAGCAGTTGATTCAAAAGAAGTTTTCAAAATATTCACTCTATTTTTTAGTGCTGTGTATTTTCTTTCTATGGTTTACTCAGTTACAGGTATTCTTTGTCTCTATTTTAGCAGTAGCAGCGGCCATCGTTCTCGCATTTAAAGAAATGATCATGTGTATTACAGGTGGACTACTTGTCAATATTTCCAATACTTTTAAAACTGGTGATCGAATTGAAGTTGATGGTTATCGTGGATTCGTAATTGAGAAAAGTCTTTTAACAACAAAGATTCTGGAAATTGGACCGGAGAAAAACTCTCAACAAACAACAGGTGATATCATCTCCATCCCAAATAGCTTGATGCTTTCTAAGGGCCTCAAGAACGAGTCCTACTTTAAAGGATACTCTATTAAGTCATTTGTCTTCAAAATTGAGAACCAATCTCTCGTGACAAGTTTTGAGAAGGCCATACTCGCTGAAGGCGAGAAATTCTGTCAAAGCTACTTGGAAGATGCCAAAAAGAATATTAATAATTTCTGTGATAAAGAGAGATTGATTGTCCCATCAGTTAATCCCAAGTCAAAAGTACTTGTCGATGAAGGAAAGGACTTTTCAGTACTTATAAAAATCCCTCTTAAGAACACAGAAATTGCAGATGCTGAGCAATTATTTAATCGCTTCTATCTCAACTGGAAGGTTAAAAATGCAGACAAGCTTAAGCAATCTTAAAGAAAGTCTTGATACCCATTAAAATATTATTCGCGGCCATTGAAGCTAGGATTAATCCCATAACCTTGGAAATGACAATGGCCCCTGAATTCCCAATTCTTTGATGGATTTTATTCGCTAAGCGCATAAGGATATAATTTATTAAGAGTATCACTAAGAGAACAATCGCGACCTTAGATTGACTTAAGAAAGAGCTTCGCTCACTATCGGCAAGCAGTACCACTGCAAGAATTGCTCCCGGTCCTGCAATCGAAGGAATGGCCAAAGGGAAAATAGCGGTCTCTGTTCCATTTTTTACAAGTTGAATTTCTTCTTCTGGCTTACTACTTCCAAAGATCATATTCATAGCAAAGAGAAAGAGAATAACGCCACCAGAAGTTTGAAAGGCAGCAAGAGGAACTCCTACATTCTTAAGAATGAACTCTCCTACAATTAAAAAGAAAAAGAGGATGAGAGTTGCAACAAATGTAGACTTCTTAGCGATACTCACCTTCTCTACTTCATCATAATTCTTCGTGATGGCGATAAAAACGGGGATAGTTCCAATAGGATCAATAACTGCCCAAAGAACGATGAAGATGCTAACTAACTCATCAAAATTCATTTTGCCTCTTTCTTAAAATTGTTTACTAAATTTTCATACTAAGTGAGTTCTTTGTAAAGCTATAAGTTTCAAGTACTTAGAATAATGTAACTCTTACTCTCCTTAGTGATTTTACTGTCTTAAGCTACGAATTAATGTTAGTTAGTCACCATGCAAGTAGACGTAAGATTTTTAGATAATTTAAGACTTGAAGCCAGCTTTGATGACTTCACAATAGTAACTGATCAACCAATCCGCTATAAGGGTGATGGAACAGCACCTGGACCATTTGATTACTTCCTCGCATCGTCAGCACTTTGTGCTGCTTACTTTGTTAAGGTTTATTGTAAGGCAAGAGATATTCCAACTGAAGATATCAAAGTCACTCAAAATAATATCATCGATCCAGAGAATCGCTATAATCAAACTTTTAATATTCAAATTGAGTTACCAGATAGTATCTCTGAAAAAGACAAGAAAGGTATTCTGGCCTCAATGGAAAGATGTACGGTTAAGAGAGTTATCCAAAATGCACCGGGCTTTAAAATTGATGCCAAAGACATTCTTGGAAAAGAAGAGAACGCAGTCTTTGATCAATTTCTAAATACAGATACTAAAACTATGATCAAAGGAAAGGATTGTTCTCTTGAAGAGACGATCTCAAATATGACGACTCTTCTGAGTGATCTTGGAATTAATATTGAGATTGCTTCTTGGAGAAATCCAGTCCCTCATGTTTGGTCTGTTCATATTCGCGATGCAGACTCTCCTATTTGCTTTACTAACGGAAAAGGGGCAACAAAAGATTCAGCACTGGCCTCGGCCCTTGGTGAGTATCTCGAAAGGATTAGTAATAACTACTTCTATGCGGATTACTATTTAGGACAAAAGATTGCAAATGATGATTTCGTCCACTATCCAAGTGAGAAATGGTTTCAACCAGCGCAAGATGACAGTATCCCTGAAGGGCTTATGGATTCAACTCTACTCGCTGCTTATGATAATGATGGTGAACTTAAGGCATCTCATCTCTATGACACCAACTCAGGAAATAGAGAGAGAGGAATTTGTGCACTTCCATACGTGCGCCAATCTGATAAAGAGACTATCTATATTCCAATGAATATCATAGGAAATCTCTTTGTTAGTAATGGTATGAGTGCCGGAAATACGATCCCAGAAGCGAGAGTTCAGTGTCTCTCTGAGATATTTGAAAGAGCTGTGAAGAATCAAATTATTACAGAAGAAATTGCACTTCCAAATGTTCCAGAAGACGTACTTAATCGCTACCCTAGTATTGTAGAGGGAATCAAGAAGCTTGAAGAATCAGGCTTTCCAATATTAGTAAAAGACGCCTCTCTTGGGGGAAGATTTCCAGTCATGTGTGTGACTTTGATGAATCCAAAAACAGGAGGAGTTTTTGCTTCTTTTGGAGCTCACCCTAGTTTTGAAGTTGCGCTCGAAAGAAGCTTAACAGAGCTTCTCCAGGGAAGAAGCTTTGAAGGACTCAATGATGTACCAGCTCCTTCATTCAATGAGTTCGCCGTTAGTGAGCACAATAATATTATAGACCACTTCATTGACTCCACAGGGGTTGTCTCGTGGAAATTCTTTAGCTCGAAGTCTGATTATGAGTTTGCCGACTGGGATTTTTCAGGAACGACTCAAGAAGAGTTTGATTACCTCATGACAATCTTAAATGAGATGGGAAAAGAAGTTTATATTGCAGACTATGAAGAGCTCGGTGCCAAGGCATGTCGTATTCTTGTTCCAAACTATTCTGAGATATACCTTCCTGAAGATCTTATCTGGGATAATAATAATCAGGCGCTGAATTATCGTGAAGACATCCTGACGATTCATCAACTCAATGATGAACAACTCGAATCACTAGTCACAAGACTTGAAGAAAGTGAAATTGATGACAATATGCCAATTTCTGAACTCATAGGAATTGCCTTTGATGAGAATTCAGAATGGGGGCAATTAGTTATTGGAGAACTAAAAGCATTGATCTATATGGCACTTGGTGAGCTAGAGACGGCAAAACCATATATTGATTCTATTGCCGCTTTCAATGATTTAGCTCCGGCCAGAAAGCGCTTCTACCATGTTCTCAACATCGTCTCGGATGCTGTGTTAAATGATGAAATTGAGCTAGAAGACTACACTGAGAACTTCGTTAGAATGTTTGGATTAGAGATTGTAAATCAGTGTATTGATACGATAAATGGAGACTCCAAATTCACCGGGCTAACAGAGACCGATATGAACTTTAAAGGTCTAGATAAGCACCTAAGACTCATCGAAAGTTATGAAAAACTTCAAAAAGCAAAACGCCAATATCTTTAAACGAATATAAAATAATCAAGTATTGGGCATGGGTCAAATATACCTGTGCCCTCCACTAGAGCAATATTTTTTCGCTCTCAACAAAAGAATTAACAACATACTCTTTTCAACAGATTACATACCTTAGCATAAGCTAAGCTGTTATTTTTTTAAGTTATAGCTGAAGCCTATCGGCCAATAGAGATTTTGTATTATAAATTTATTTTCTCTACTCTTATGATTTATCCAAGCACATCATTCAAAGAAGTTTAACTTCTTAATCACTTGTTTTATCTAAGGGAGGATAAATGAAGCGCAAAATCGTACCTCTGCTAACGGTTCTATCGTTAGTTGGATGCTCTTCTTCATCTGTGGACAATGGACACCACATGTCTCACGCGAAAGAAGGAGAAGCAAAGTCAAATCTATTTTGGTGGCCTAATAAGATCAATCTATCGCCACTACGTCAGCATGCCGCTGAATCAAGTCCAATGAGTAAGAGATTCAAATACGCTAAGGAGTTTAAGAAACTAAATCTTAAGCGTGTGAAGAATGATATCGCAAAACTCATGAAAACATCTCAGGATTGGTGGCCAGCAGATTACGGTCACTATGGGCCATTTTTTATTCGTATGGCCTGGCACAGTGCTGGAACATATAGAGTTTCAGATGGTCGTGGTGGAGCAAGCGGTGGACAGATGAGATTTGAACCACTCAATAGCTGGCCAGATAATGCCAACCTAGACAAGGCCAGAAGACTTCTTTGGCCAATTAAAAAGAAGTATGGAGCAAAACTATCATGGGCCGACCTCATGGTACTTGCTGGAAACGTTGCCCTAGAGGACATGGGCTTCAAGACATTTGGTTTTGCAGGTGGAAGAATGGATGACTGGGAACCAGATATGGTTTACTGGGGTCCTGAAAAGAAATTCTTAGAAAGAAAAAGACACACAAAAGATGGAAAACTAAAAAAACCATTTGGAGCAACTCAAATGGGTCTAATTTATGTTAATCCAGAGGGACCAGATGGAAAACCAGACTTCTCTCTCGCAGCAAATGCTATTAGAGAGGCCTTTGGAAGAATGGCCATGAATGATGAAGAGACGGTTGCACTAATTGCTGGTGGTCACACTTTCGGAAAGGCCCACGGAAAGAAGAAACCTTCTAACTGTGTAGGTGTTGAACCTGCTGGAGCCAAACTAGAACAACAGGGCCTAGGGTGGAAGAATAAATGTGGATCAGGTAAAGGTGTTGATACTATTACTTCAGGACTTGAAGGTGCCTGGACTTCGACTCCAACTCAATGGAGTATGCAGTATCTACAATTCCTCTACAACTTCGAATGGCAAAAAGTTGAAGGACCAGGTGGTGCCATCCAATGGGAACCAGTTGATGAAAATACCAAGTCTCTTGTACCAGATGCTCATGATCCAAATATGAGACATAAGCCAATTATGTTCACAACAGACTTGGCCTTAAGGTTTGATCCAGCTTATGGAAAAATCACAAAGAGATTCTTGAATAACCCGAAAGAGTTTGAAGACGCCTTTGCTAGAGCATGGTTCAAACTCACACATAGAGATATGGGACCAAGAGCACGCTACGTAGGAAAAGAAGTTCCTAGAGAAGTACTTTCTTGGCAAGACCCAGTTCCTAGAGTGACTCATAAGCTTATCAACAAATCAGAGGCCTCAGCGCTTAAATCGAAAATTTTAGCGACAGGTCTTTCTGTTCAAGAACTCGTCAGAACGGCATGGGCCGCGGCAGCAAGTTATAGAGGAACAGATATGAGAGGTGGTGTTAACGGAGCCAGAATCCGTTTAGCACCTCAAAAAGACTGGTCTGTTAATAACCCTCAAGAACTTTCTAAAGTCCTTGCAACGTTAGAAAAAGTACAAAGAGACTTCAATGCGAGTCTTGAATCAGGAAAGAAAGTCTCTCTTGCTGACGTTATCGTACTTGCAGGAGCTGCAGCAGTTGAAAGTGCAGCGAAGAAAGCGGGTGTTAATGTGACGGTAGGATTTATCCCTGGAAGAACAGATGCCTCTCAGGCCAACACAGATGTTCAGTCATTCTCACATTTAGAGCCAAAAGCAGATGGGTTTAGAAACTACTATTCTAAAGATAGCTACTTCTCACCTATTGTTTCACTTGTAGATTCTGCCAACAAACTGACTCTTACAGTTCCAGAAATGACTGTTTTAATTGGTGGGCTTAGAGCGCTTGGGGCAAATTCAAATGGAAGTACTCACGGGATCTTCACAAAGAGACCAGGTGTTCTTTCAAATGATTTCTTCGTTAATCTCTATGACATGTCAACAGAGTGGAAGAAATCTTCTCAAGAAGGTCTTTATGAAGGCCTTGATAGAAAAACTGGAAAAGTTAAATGGACAGCAACTCCAGTTGACCTTGCTTTTGGTTCAAGCTCAGAGCTTAGAGCTATTGGTGAAGTTTACGCTGCCAATGATGGTAAAAGAAAATTCGTACGTGACTTTGTTAAAGCATGGACAAAAGTCATGAGACTCGATCGATTTGATCTACGTTAGAACTCCTGCCCAGTGCCTAGCACTGGGCATTTTCACACAGAGAAAATAATGAAATATATAATAATGACGATTCTTTTCTTTCAAATATCTATTCAAGCAAAAGAATACCAAATTCAAATGCTAAACTCTGATAATGGCCAAAGCATGACATTTAGTCCAAGCTACTTGGAGTTAAAAGTTGGTGATAAAGTAAAGTTTATCGCTAAGGCCAAAGGACATATCACCCACTCCGTTTACTCTGGCGACAAAGTAACAAAGTGGTCAGGTAAAACCAATGAAGAAATTAGTGTCCAATTTGATAATCCTGGTTACTATATCTACGAATGTAAGAACCATGGTGTCATGGGAATGGCCGGAGTCATAAAAGTTGGGGAAGCCAAAGATAGAACAGATGCGATAAATTTTGCCCAAGAGTTCGAGAAAAAATTCATAATGAATAAGAAGAGATTAACTCAAATCTTGTCTAAGACTGATTCTTAATCTTTGTGTAAACAGAGACTAAGACATCTTCAAGCTCTCTCACCTGTACAGGTTTTGCAAGATGACCATTCATACCAGCATCAAAGCATTTCTGCCTATCTTCAGGATAGGCATTTGCAGTCATAGCGTAGATGAAGAGGTTTTCTCGGTTGTGGTCTCTTCTAATGAGACGAGTTGCTTCAATTCCATCCATAACAGGCATCTGCATATCCATAAGAACCAAATCGTACTGCTTCTTCTTAATTGCCTCTACTCCCTCATGACCATTATTGGCAACATCTATGTGATAACCATGCTTTTTGAGTAGAAGAACAGCAAATTTTTGATTCACTAAATTATCTTCGACAAGCAGAATTTCAAGCGGAAAATCTTCTGCTAAAATCTTTTCTAACTCATTCTGTTTTTCAACCCTTTCACTTCCTTTTTCTACAACCTTCGCTAGGATATTAAAAGAATAAGTACTTCCTTCATCTTTCTTACTTTTGACACGAATTTGCCCACCAAGTAACTCTACAAGATATTTTGAAATCGAGAGCCCAAGTCCCGTTCCTCCATACTCACGAGTGGTTGAAGACTCGGCCTGAGTAAAAGACAAGAAGTATTTTTTCAAGAGACTCTGAACTAAGTCCTATTCCAGTGTCTTGTACCGAGATATTAATGTTGGCCTCATCCTCAATTTTTTCCTCTAAAGAGATATGGACTTTAACACTTCCCAAGCTTGTAAACTTAATCGCATTACTGAGTAGATTATTTATAATTTGCTTAAACCTAACGATATCCGTAGAAATCATTTCTGGTACATCCTCATCAACAGAGGACTCAAGCTCAATTCCCTTTTCATTTGCCTGAGAGCGAAAGAGTGAGATGACCTCATCTAGAGTTCGGCGAATTTCTACATCATGTTTCTCAATCACTAACTTTCCAGAAGTAATCTTAGAATAATCGAGAACATCATTAACAATCGTCAGTAAGGAGTGACCACAGTTCTTAATAACTTGTGCCAATTCCTTAGTTTCAGAGTCAATATTCTTATTCATAAGAATCAAGTCTGTCATACCGAGAATACCATTCATCGGTGTTCTAATCTCATGTGACATATTGGCATAGAAAGTAGACTTCATATTATTTACTTTCTTTAGCTCTTCCGTCTTCTTATCAACCTCTCGTTGAATCTGCATCTCCTTGCCAAGAGTTGTTAATAGAACAAACCCAAAAAATCCTGTTAATAGAAGCCCCACAGTTGAGAATATCCATGTGGTCCAAGATTTATTAGCAAGTAGATAGTCTTGATCTGGCCAGGCATTGATATACCATACTTCATTAGCGACTTTCACTTCGTGAGAAAAGAGAACTTTTTTCTTTTCGCTATCACCCTTTTTTAAAAGGATATTCTTATGACCATTTCTCTGCTCATAGATTTCATAGTTCAATCCCTCTACCGATACACTTCTAAGGGCAACATCAACCAATTCCTTGACTTTAAAGACACCTAAAATAAAGCTATTCACAATATTTGACTTCTGAACAGGAACAAAGACTAAGAATGCAGGCGCTTTTTGACTTTCTTGGACTAAATGAATCGCCTTGGTTGCCGTAGCTGAGTTACTTCGAAGTGCCTTCTTTATCGCATCTACACGATCAGGTTGAGATCCCAGATCAAAACCATAAGCCTTCTCATTTCCTCTTTCTGGGTAGAGAAAATAGACGGGGTAATACTTATCCCTTTTTGAAGCTGGAACAAGATCTCCCAACTCATTTCTCTCTCTTATAATATACTTTCTTCCTATAACTTCTGTTGCTTTTTCTTCAAAATAATCGCGATTCTGGGACTCGACGATAGGAATCCATTCTAAGGCATGAATACCTTTATGTGATTCAAAAATATGGGATGTATAACTCTTAAACTCGTCAATAGTCGTCTTTTGAGAGTTCTCCATATACTGTCTCGTAAAAACTAGGAACTCAATATAATCTTCAATAGCAAGCGCGAGGTGATCGTCAAACTTCTTCGGCCTTTTGTTTTAAAGTTGTATTGATAATCCCCTGCTCATAACGACTCACGGTAAATAAAGATACTAATGGCAATAGTTAAGAAGAGAATAATTGGGACAGTTGCTTGCAAGGCTTTTTTATGATTTCGGATTATCATTAAAGTTAATGGCGCCATAAGAAAGACTCCAATAGAGTCTCCAACCCACCAAGTAAACCAAGTAATGAAGAAATAATCCCATGGTACAATATCAAAAGCACAAAGACTTAAGGCTCCAAAGCTAGCTGAAATTATACATGACAAGAAGCCTGCGATAAAAATAAAAAGCAGAATCTCTTTCGGATCTTCTACCATATCAGGGTATTTCGTAAACTTCTTTTAATAGGTAAGCTCCTACAATTGAATGTAAGTAAATTCCAAT
>NZ_AUNJ01000283.1 GCF_000447775.1 Bacteriovorax sp. DB6_IX | reverse complement strand
TTAAGGAAGGACTTCGATTTCCCATTATTGTAAATAACTCTTTTGATAACAATATCATCTTCAAATGGAAATCCGATCTCGTCAAAGAAATCTTTAGCTTTTTCTCTCTGGCAACTAAAGCTTACTTCAATTGTTGAGAACTCAGCATCTTTTCTGACAAGCTTCTTATCGGCCCTGGCCCCAAAACACATTTGTAGGGCATCGAGAATTAAACTCTTGCCTGAACCCGTCTCTCCAACAATCGTGTTGAAGTTATTGGTAAAGTCGATGGTTTGATTGGTAAATGTTGCAAAGTTTTGTAATTTAACAGTCTTTAATACAAGTTTACTATTCATTATCTTCTACCGTGTCTGAACTTATCTTTTAGAGTTCTAAAATATTCTTTGTTTTCATTTATAATTAAAGAAACATGCTTCCTAGATGGTTTACTAATTTTGACTCTTTGATTTTTGAGAACCGTAATGGCCTCTTGACCATCTAGTGTGAGGAATAACTCACTTTCTCCCTTTGGGAGTTTAATATAAATAGTTTCGTTCTCCGGGAGAACAAGTGGTCTATGTGTAAGAGCATGCGGACAGATAGGATTTAAAATAATACCTTTAACTCTTGGATGAACAATTGGTCCACCAGCAGCAAGAGAATAGGCCGTTGATCCTATTGGGCTACTTACTATAAGTCCATCACCTGCTAAATTATATATATTCTCATCTTCTGTCTCGAGAGCAACAGTGAACATACGAGAAATTCCACTTTTAGAAATAACAGCGTCATTGATAAAATAGCCAGATCGAACTGTCTTTTCGTTTTCTATAATCTCTGCTTTATACAGTGGAACATTGTGAATTGTGTATTTTCCTTTGAGAACCTGAGCAAGGTCATCGTGAAATTCATGCTTTGAAAACTCAGTGATAAAACCAAGATTTCCCATGTTGATTCCAAAAATTGGTGGTGAAGCCTTCTTAGAAGTTCTTGCTACTCCAATCAGAGTTCCATCACCTCCAAGAGTGATGAGAAGATCACACTGAGTATGCATATCAACTTTAGGAATAATATTGAATTTAAGCTTCGTTGTTTGATAAATTTTATGAAGTCTTTCAGTCTCTTCAACTGGAAAGAAGACTTCAACCTTTCTACGTTTTAGCCATTCTGTGAGATTCGGAAGAATCGTAAGAAAGTCATGAACAGCACGAGGCTTTAAAATAATACCGACATTTTTAACTGCTTGCGTCATTGTCACCCTTTACAATTTCATCAATAACCTTTTTTACATCCGTAAATGGCTTGCTGTAAATCCTACAATTATACATTTTCGCTTTTTCAAGTATTTGTGGAGAGCTATAGGCCGTAATAATGACGAATTTTTGAGCAATATCACTAGGGGAGAAAACCTTTTTAGATTCTTCAATAATATCAAAACCTGTAATGTCCTGAAGCATAAGATCGCACACGACTATATCGTATTGATTATTATGAATTAATTTAATGGCCGAAGTTCCATTATTTGTAGCTTCGACTGTAGCTCCAGCTTTTTCTAATAATAACTTAAGAGTTCTTTGAATTAAGGGTTCGTCTTCTACAAGTAATATATTCATTATTGTTCCATAGGGATTAATAAGCTAAATGATGCACCTGTATTTGATTCATTAAGAACTAACTTGGCACCAATTTTCTTAGCTAAGTTTTTACAGATAGATAAACCTAAACCTGTTCCAGATTCTTTTGTTGTATAAAATGGATCAAAGATTTTAGTCTTTAGCTTATCTGGGATACCAGGTCCGTTATCAGAAATATTTAATCTTACGAATTCTGAGTCTTTACTTACTGTAATAAAGATAGCTTTAGATTCTTTTTCACAAGATTTAAGTGCCTGAGAGCTGTTGATAATTAAGTTAAATATAATTTGGCTCAGATACGTAGGGTTTGTAAAAACTTGAATAGTATCTTCAATATCAATGAATTCTATACTTCTACCAAATTGCTTAGATTCAGATTTTGTGAGAGTCAGTGTTTCATTGATGAGGTCTTTAAGTCTAATCTCTTGTTGAATATTTCTATCACCGTAAAGGCCAGAGAAGTTTTCAATGATACTTTGACAGCGCTCTGAGCTTTTGCCCACTTCTTCTATTGTTTCAATGACCTCATTATCTTTTTCATATGTATCACTAAGTAATAAGTTGGTAGATATATTAATACCAAAGAGAGGATTACTGAGTTCATGCCTCAAGGTATTAAGTAGTTCACCCATGAGAACAAGTCTTTCATGATGATAATAATCAGGATCACTTTGAAGTTGAGTGAGTGCATCGTATTCAATTTGAATACCATCTATATTTTTTGAAATTAGATTACTTGGTTTCGCGTGGTTACTTGAAATAGAGCCTTGTGCAGATGAGACATTAATATAAAATGGAAACGCCTGAATAAGACTTATAAAGTACTCGATTCTATCTTCCTTCATGAAGCTGTTTACCAGAATCTCGACTTCTTTTATCGATATCGTGAGAAACTGGTCAAAATATTCTCTCTCTATATCACTTGGGCTAAAGAAGTCTTCCCGTGAAAGAATAAAAATTAATGAGTGATTATGAAAGTTAAATTCTTTTGCAAGAAATGATCCTACTACTTGGATGTCATCGGATAGAATGTCAGTCTGATCAAATTGTTTATTCTTGCTCTTCTTAATCTTTGAAAAGATATTGTTGAAGCTAGAAACAGACACATTAGATTTTTCTATTTCAGTGTCACGATGTTTTGCAAGTGAGATAGCACTTGATTTACCCTTCTCATGAATTAAGACTTGCGAACTTTGATAACTTTTAAAAGGACCAATTGTTCTGAATAAGGCCAAAAAGTCTTGAAGCTTTTTGCATTTTTTATAGAACTTTTTTGACTCATTTGTATATTGATCAGTTAAATTCTCGTAATGAACATCGGCTGGTTTTGTAATTAGGGAATAGATTAATTTAGCCCCTAGGTCGTCAGCAATAGTAGATATAGAAAAGTTTGTTTTATTAGATAGAAAATGAATTTA
>NZ_AUNJ01000282.1 GCF_000447775.1 Bacteriovorax sp. DB6_IX | reverse complement strand
TCTTTGCAGCTTTTTTAGTTGTTTTCTTTGCTGCTTTCTTTGCTACTTTTTTTGTAGCTTTTTTAGTCGTCTTTTTAGCTGTCTTTTTAACTGCCATTGACATCCTCCTGGTTTTCAATACTTACTCATAGGATAAACAACATTTTATTTCTGTGCAAACAAAAAAAAACAATTTTCCTATAACTAAGATTACTTTTTCTTATGTCTTCTTATTTTTTAACTTCGGTAAAAATAAAAAATTCCTTTAAAAAAAACTTTATAAAAACTACCAAAATGCCGATAGCAAGCGTCTTTTGCATGATCAGCAAAAACTTTAAACGTCCCTATTCATGCACCTTTCAGCACTTTATTTTTTTGAAAATTTGATGTGATTTTTTTTGATTTTTTTTTGAAAAAAAGAGAAAAAACTGCCCTTTCAAGGGCAGTTTCAGGGTTTTTATGATGTTACTTTTTGTCTTTTTTCACTATCTTTTTTTGCTTTTTTTTCTTCAAACTCAATTGTTAATTCATCGTTAGAAATGCCAACTTTTGCCACCCCTCCCTTAGTCAAACGACCAAAGAGGATTTCCCCCGAAAGCTCCTTCTTAAGCTTCTGATCGATCATTCGGCCAATTGGACGAGCTCCCATCTTGTCATCAAATCCATGTTCGGCCATCCATGTTTTAGCTTCTTCACTAACAACCAACTCAACATTCTTATCCACGAGCTTCATTTCGAGTTGAGAAAGGAATTTTTCTACGATTTTGACAACGTAATCTGTGCTTAATTTATTAAAATGGACGATTCCATCAAGTCTATTTCTGAACTCTGGTGTGAAGAAATTCTTAATCGTGCGGTCTCTCTTAGCCGTGCTAGTCTTATTCTTATCCGCTAGACCGATTCTTCCGGCCTCCATATCCTTTGCCCCAGCATTGGTAGTCATAATAATGACAACATTTCTAAAATCAGTCACTCTTCCTTGGGAATCAGTTAACTTTCCATGATCCATAACCTGAAGAAGAATGTTAAAGAGGTCCACATGAGCCTTTTCGATCTCATCCAAGAGAAGAACACAATGAGGATTCTTCTTAATTGCATCAGTCAGAACCCCACCTTGCTCATGGCCAACATAACCAGGAGGAGCTCCAATTAGCTTAGATACAGAGTGCTTTTCCATATATTCAGACATATCGATACGCTCAAGGTGGCAACCCAGATGCATCGAAAGCTGCTTGGCAAGTTCTGTCTTTCCTACCCCTGTTGGTCCCGCAAAGAGAAATGATGAAATAGGTTTTCCATCATTGGCAAGACCCGACTTGGCCATAACAATAGATTGTGCAACCGTATCAACAGCATGGTCTTGTCCAAAGATAAGCATCTTTAGATCTTTTGCCAGGTCTTTGAGTTTATCTTTTTCTGTAGTCTCAACAGTAATTCGCGGAATATTGGCCATACTTGCCACAACAATCTCGATATCTTTCTTCGAAATACTACTTTTTCTCTTACTTTCACTCTTAATTCTATTTAAGGCCCCTGCCTCGTCGATAGCATCGATTGATTTATCAGGGTTCTTTCTGTCTGTAAGGTAACGATTAGTCAGCTCAACAGCAGACTTTAGGGCCGTATCAGTGATTTTTAGACCATGAAACTCTTCAAAGCGTGGTCTTAATCCTTTAAGGATGGCAAGAGTATCATCTAATGATGGTTCATCCACATCAACTTTTTGGAATCTTCTATTAAATGCAGGGTCTTTTTCAATGAATTTTCTATGTTCTGCATAAGTTGTACTACCAATACAACGAATTGTTCCATTACTAAGGGCAGGCTTTAGCAAGTTACTGGCATCCATACTTCCACCAGTCGTCGCTCCCGCTCCCATAACAGTATGCATTTCATCAATAAAGAGGATAGATCTCTCACCTTTTTTAGACATTTTCTCGAGGTCTTTGATGACGCCCTTAATTCTTTGTTCAAAATCACCGCGAAACTTTGCCCCCGCCACAAGTGAGGCCATATCAAGCGTAAAGATCTGAGTATCTTCTAAGACCTCAGGCACATCACCTTCGACAATCTTCTTCGCCAAGCCTTCAACGATAGCAGTTTTACCAACTCCAGCTTCACCTACAAGTAGAGGGTTATTCTTTCTTCGGCGACAAAGAACCTGGATTATACGTTTCACTTCCTCAGCTCTTCCAACCAGAGGATCAATTCTATTCTCCTCCGCTTGAGTATTAAGATTGGTTGCATACTTATCTAAGAATGTTCCCGATTTCTTTGGAAGCTCAATTTCTTCTTCTAATGACTCTTGCGAATCTAACTCCGATACGGCCTTGGGACTCTCAAGATCTAGTGCTTTAGAGTCATCGATATCATGTGAGATGGCCTTGACGATATCAAATCTCTCAATTCCTTGTTTTTGAATTGTATAAAGAGCAAAACTCTCCTTCTCTTGGAACATGGCCACGAGAAGATTAATCCCTTTGATTTGTCTCTTACCCGCTGATTGCACATGGATGGCCGCTCTTTGAATGACTCTTTGAAGCGCCAGTGAAATCTCAGGTTGATATTCAATCCCATTATCTCTGGCCAATTGTCTTAGCTCATCGTTAACAAATTGTTTCTTACTTAAATCTCTGATCTGCTCATCATTGAGGATACTGAAATTTGTCTCATCATCAATAAAGGCCTCAAGCTCATCCCTAATTTGGTGGATTTCTGCTCCACACAGCTCCAGAACTTCTACAACCTGCTCATCTCCAAGCATGGCCAGAAGAACATTTTCCAATGTTAGGTATTCATGTTTAAGTCCATTCGCCTTGCGAATAGCATCGTTGATGATGACTTCTAATTTCTTCGACATCATAGTCTTTACTCCGGTTCAATCGTACAAAGTAGAGGGTGACCATTTTGTTTTGCCTCTAACGAGACTCGCTTCATCTTAGATTCAGCGACTTCGTGAGTGTAAACTCCACATTGACCTCTACCTTCATTGTGGACTTTCAACATAATCTCTTGGGCTTCTCCCGTGGTTTTAGAAAAAACCGACTTGAGAATATAAACAACGAATTCCATAGTCGTATAATCATCGTTGTGAAGAAGAACCCTATATCGAGGTGGTCTTTTAAATTTTTTCCTCGTTACAACGGAAAGATCACCTTCTTCATCTGATCTTTCACTCATTCTTGTCATTAAGATGGTGTTCATTTTATGCATGTCAAGATCTCACTCTTATTCTAATTATTGAAAGAAGGTTCTCTGTGGCCCTCTTTTTACTTATACAATATCTATTATCCCCCTCTCCCCTTAGGATTTCAAGGGGACAGAGCTAGACGAAACAGCTAAATTCACTAATAATATTAGAGACTTCGTCTAACTTGGAGATAATATGGGTTTCTTTGATTTATTTAAGGCCAAAGAAGAAAGAGAATTTATTAATGACTTGCACCGAAAATTCAATGAACACTTTCCAAAAATGGACGAAAATCGTGTCACGGCCCTGACGTGTATCTCTGGACTTCTGGCGAAAGTCGCCTATGTCGATTTTCAGGTTCACCCTGATGAAGTGGAAAATATGAAGAAGGCCCTTATTCATTGGTCGAAGCTTACTGAAGAAGAAGCTCAATTTGTAGCGGAGATAGCGGTAACTGAAATTAAAAGTCTTTCTTCCCACGACAATCGAAAATACTGCAAGCCTCTAGTCGAAATATTTAGCGTGGATGAACGTTTTGAAGTTCTCGAAACACTCTTTGAGCTTGCAGCATCTGATGGAATTGTCGAGCTGGCAGAATCTAATGAGATTAACTATATCTCAAAGGCCCTCGTCCTCGAACATAAGTACTTTGTGGCAGCAAAAGCACAGGTAAGAGAATTTCTCGCTACTTTGAAATAAAACCAATTCCTAGTGGTAAATTGTACGAAAGACCAAGAGCAAATTGATCTGATTTATTTTCGGCCAGAATAATCCCAATATCAGACTTCACCTGTAGTAGATCCTTGAACGCTGGAGGATAGAGTTGAACTCTCCATCTGAAATTCTCCGAGTTATTAAACATCACAGAAGAGCTAAGCCTGCCTTCATTTTCATGAAAAACACCAACGACAAAACGTCCCTTTTGTTTAAGAGGATTCGTTAAGGAAACACCTGCCAAAGTCGAAATAGTATGGGCGCCATAATCGACAGAGACTCCCCCCATATTCTGCATGCCTGAAAAGAGTATTGGCCTTACCTTGCCTTTAAAATACTTTGGACGATAAATATAATTCAAACCGGCATTGAAAATATTGTCGTGTTGAAAATCCCAAGCGGGTTGGAAGTGCCAGGCCTCCATTCCAAGCTCATCAACAAAGAATTTCATGATGTCATTATCAGAGGCCATCATAAAACCGACGATGTCAAAGAAGTAGAGATCAGCGATATGATCGTGACTTGATATTTCTTTCCCAGAAGTTTCTAAGGCCTCATTCCCAATATGAGCGGCAAAAGTTAAAAAGAAACTCCAAAGTTTAGGATTCCAATAACCTTTTTCAGTGAAGTACTCAGTGAGCCAACGAGTATCATAAGCCCCTCCAATAGAATGAAGAAAGATATTTGGCAGAACTCTTCCGGTAAAGACCTCATCTTTAAAAAGTTCATAATAGCCGCCATCTTTCTTTATCGAATGATGAGGATCTCTCACTCTCTTCCAAAGTGTTTCATGCTTTTTAAAAAAATCCTGTTGAGAAAACCAATAAGGGTTTTGGATGACATCAAATGTCCCATTAAAGTAGTAAGTAACCGGGGAAAAATCGGGAAATTTCTCAGGTGTATAGATTAAATTATTCGCTCTTATATTTGTCATTATCCCCATCATCATGAGGAATAGAATTAGATACTTCATAGGTTGCCCACACTACTACAATGAGCATGGGTTTACTACAGCATTAGCGTAAATAACTGGTATAAACTCAGAGAGCTTACTTCTGCCAGGAGCCCCTGGAATTGGAAATGTCATAGGGTATTGAAAAGTGGCTGATTTTAGATCACTCCGTATCCAATAATACCACTCTTTCTCTGCACTGATCTTAGGAAAAGTTTTTTTAAACTCTTCTAAACTAGGATAGCGTTTATTTTCTTCACAAAATTTCTTGAGTCCAATCTGTACATGAAGAGCACGATCAATCATCGCAAAGTCATTAAAGAGTAACTTGCCAGAGATAGTACAAAAGACGATTGTCACAATAATGAGAAAGAGTTTCATGAGATAGCGAGGTCTGTCCTTAAAGATGCCATTCCATTTTCAATCGAAAAAGAAAGCCCTTCTTCATTTATCTCGATATTCTCAACTTCACTCTCTACACTAAATGAAATATTGGCCTGGGCCTTATCGGCAGCAATGAAGCTTACATCTGTCGCCTTTCCCCCTTTTAGAGGAAGAGGAAGATGACCTGATTCCATAAGGCGAGGATCAATCCAAGAGAGATTATCTTGAACTTCTTCCTTATTATTTTCAGGATAAGAAAAAGTCATTTTTTCAAATGATTCAAATGGAGAAAGTAGACCTAACTTCGCACCACGACTTCCCCACTCTTTATACCATTGGTCAGTGTATTCAACACCCCATGTAGTAAAGAATCGAGATGGTTTTAAGCGACAGATTGAAAGAGCTGTTTCTTCCTCAGGGATCTTTCTAAATTCAATATCCCTACCGGCCAGGACTTCTCCAATTTGATTAAGAAAGTGTCCACGGAATTCTTTTTCACACCCCATGCACAGACCGATTGTTTGACTCTCTTTTGAGATTTCAGGATCTAGAATCTCTAGAAAACTTCCATTTTCAAAATATACAAAGAACCCCGCCCACTTTTGTCCATCAGCTTCAAATTCACCAAATTGAAAGAGGTCCTCACCAATCATTGATTTGAATGTTTGATAAAGTTTTTCATAAGAAGCTTTTGTTGGTTTGATGTAGATGTGATCAATGTAAACGCTCATAAAATCCCTTGATAAAGTCGCAACTCAAAGTGGTCTTAATTCTATCATGCGTAAAAATGGAATTTAGGCCCGAAGTTTTGACCACAAAACCATTTGCTAATAAGAGATCATTTTAATACACTAATCTGTAAGTTATTATTACAAGGAAGTTAACAATAATGAATGAGACAAGAACGTCTAACGACACACTATTTGATAAAGATTTTACTAAGAATATCAAGGCCAAGTTAAAGCCTAAGAAAGCCTATAATATCGACGAAATGGAGAATGAGTTTAAGTCTCAAATCAACTTTGGGGATATGCTCGACAAGAATAATAAGAAGAGTGAGGAAACTCCTGTTTCGGATCTTATTCGCTCGACGACTCAATCTATCGTTGAACTCAATGAAGTGAATCAAGATAATATCAATCAAAGAATTGATGCTCTAGAAGATAGACTTCAAATCAATTCAGTAAATGAGAAAATGGAAAGAGTTGAAGGGCTTTTACAGTCATTAATTATTAACCAACAAAATCTTCAACACTCACTTCAGAATGAAATAAAGAACTCGATTAAAGATCGACTCTTAGAAGATCAAACTCAGAATAAAGAAGTTACAGAAAAAGATCTTGAAGAAATCGTTAGAAAGACTCTTGCTCAAAACTCTCAAGGTTCACAAGAAAAGAAAGTAAGCCAGAAGAATATTATTGCAGCATCAATTCTAGCCGTTGCACTTCTAATAGCGGCTTTTATGACAACACCTTCTTCTAAGAACAAAATCACAAGTACAGAGCAAACAAAAGAAGTCTCTAATAATGTTGGGCCAAAACAAGAGGTCACGTCTCAAAGACTACAGCCTCGTTATGTTACGACGAAATTTGTTAACTTGAGATCAAAAGCATCTTCTAAGGCCAATGTCCTTCTCATCGTGCCACCAAACTCTATTGTAGAAAAACTAGACTTTAAACAAGGTTGGAATAAGATTAAATATACCGATCATGTGAAATCAGCTTCTATGACGGGTTGGATCTACGGAGAAAATCTTAAAACCCTAAATTAGGGATTGGAAAGTGGGACGGAGACTCTTCACTCAATTCGAGAAAGTCTCCTCCCCCAATTGAATCCTGATGTCGAAATAACCTCTTACCACCAAAATGTAATCGATCCATCTTTGCTTGACTCACACGCCAATCTGTCGTGACCTTAGATTCATCATATTCAAAGACTTCACCGGTTCTTAATGAAACTGTAATATTCTCAACTTTAGGGATTCTTAGAAATGAGTCGTAATTCATCTCTTTAAGAGTCTCTCTAATTTTGTTGGCCAGCTTGTCCTGCCCGCCAATAAGAAGGGCTTGAATATCTGTAGAAAAGTTTTTTAATGCCCGTGGAAGCTCCCTTTTCAAATTCACGGCCGCATCGATATGGGCCAAGAAAACTTGGTTAGAATCTGTATCAAAGAGAACAAGGGCCACGCACGTTGCCATCCCATAGGTTTGAACAAAGTCATATTGATGGGCATTCGCAACAATATACTCTCTTTGAGAGACTTCTGGTATTCCAAGACGATCTTCCATATACGGAAGTTCACTAGTAGCAAAGGCCACAAATGACTGCAGGATAATAAATAGAGACAGCATAGTACGTAATCTAATCATTAGTTTATTCTAACAATTTAAAATCTTGATCGAGAAAAAAGTGAGTATTCGTGTAAAAATAGGGCCGTTTAAAATTTAAACGCTTTGAGTTTTCACACTCTCCGCTTAAAATAAGTCTATGAAATTAATATTAATCGAGCCAGATGAGAACCTGCGTTCACTTTTTGAGCTCAATATTAATCAGAAACTTTCTTACGAGGTTATCACTCGGGATGATGCTAAGGATGCTTTGGCATTCATGCAAATTCTTCCAGATATCCGAATGATCGTTACCAAGGACAAAATTGGAAACGAAGAGACGGCAAAGAAGCTTGCTGAATACTTAGCCAATTCTGGTCGATCAAGTGTCCAAGTCTTTGTCATTGGGCCAGACTTCAATGCCGAGGAGTACGACTTCTGCCATCAGTTAAGTGAAAATACAACTCCCGAAGAATTACTTGAAGCCCTCGTTAAAAAGAAGAAAATTAAAGGACAAAGCCTTTCTATAAAAGGCTACTACCCTGTCCCTATTCGCAGCTTAAAGTACCTAGGTTTCTATCCTTGTGATATTTTCCTAACGATCAGAAAAGAAGGTAAGTCTGAATTTCTCAAGTGCTTCAATTCAAAAGAAGCTGTTACCAAGGACGATATTGAAAAGTATTGTCTCAAAGGGATAGAGAAAGTCTTTATTAAAGAAGAAGACTTTGGTGACTATGTTAAGCAGGCCAATTTAATTTTTAGCAATGTTATCGTTAGCCCCGATCTCAGCAAAAAGTCTAAGGATGAGTTGAGAAAGGCCGTTCTTAGGCAGATAAAGAATATTGGTGTTAACGAACACTCACTCACCCTTGCCTCCACTCTGATTAATGATATTCATAAAGAAACGTTAAAGAATAAGGCCCTTGGAACTGTTGCTGAAATTTTTAATTCTTCAATGGGCTATCCTTTCCAAAGAAGTTATATGTGCTCAGTTCTCTCTAAACTGATATCAGATCAATTCACCTGGAAAGACCAAACTCATATCCAATCACTAAGTATTGCTTCTGTCTTTGCAGACTCCGAGCTTTCCTGTTTTGAAGAACAGAATGTTTATAATGAAGAGTCTTTGGCCCTCGCTAAAATATCTAGCGAAAGAAAGAAAGTTGTTAAGAATCATGCTGCAATTGCTGCAAAGAAAATTTCAGAGCTCAAGAATACTTCACCCCTTGTAGAACAGCTCATACGCTACCAGCATGGAAATCAACAAGGCGAAGGCTTTCACTTCAATCTTGCCGACAAGTTTTCGATTCTTCATGCTATTTTCATTGTCAGTGATAACCTCTCTAGACTCATTTTAGGTAGCCCGCGAAAGAAAATTCTCTTGGCCAAATACCTCAATGAAATCTATAACTTATACCCTCATCCCCATGTAGAAAAGGTCATTGCTTCGGTAAAAGATGTCTTTGCCAACCCTTGACATCCCTCTAAGACCTCCCATCTTTAAGAGGTCATAAAAATAAAGAGGTATTATGTTTCCTATATTAGTTATGTTATTTACGATTATTCCAGCTTTGGAGATCTACCTTCTCTTCTCTATTGGAGGACAGATTGGTGGTCTTAACACTCTATTCGTTGTTATTGCGACTGGAATAATTGGTGCTTCCCTGGCAAAGACACAAGGTCTGGCCATTCTCCACAAGATTCAAACAGATCTCAATCGTGGTGCTATTCCTACAGACCAATTCACACATGGACTTCTCGTTTTTGGAGGAGGACTTCTCTTACTTACACCAGGTTTTCTCACCGATATCCTAGGGATTTCAATGGTTTTTCCTGGAACACGTCATATAATGGCCAGCTATCTTAAGCACCTCTTTGCCAAGGGGATTGCCAACGGGAATGTTCATTTCTCAAGCTCATTTGGTGGTTTTAGCTCTAGTCACAGAGAATATGAAAACCCATTTGAATCACAAAGAAATGGACCTCGTCAGGTAGACACGGACACTTTTGAAGCCGAATTTGAAAAGAAAGAGTAAATAAATCCAGTATTTCTTCCGATAAGAAGAATATGACTGACAATTCAAAAGGAAGGGACCAAGAGGTTCACTTTAAGATACTTAATGCCGTAACCAAGCTAGAGATTTCCAAGGGACATCTTAAGTGGAAGATTTCTGACGTGGCCAAAGAGGCCGATGTGACAAGAAGCCTCGTCTACTACTATCTTGGTAAAGATAAGGAAGTTATCCTTAAAGAGGCCATTAAGTATATGCTGGAAAGTGTCTTCAACCTCTTTGAGGATGAGCCAGTCCGAGTCAAGTATCGAATCAAGATAGCCTTAGAACAAATAAAGCAAATGCCCTATCTCATGGTTCTCTTTGTCCTTAACAGAAGGGCCGACAATGAAATTGGAGAAATTATTCGCCATGCAGAAATGGAGCTTTTCCAACTTCTAAAAAAGATCTATCCCCAAATGAGTGATGACCAAGTGTTACAGCTCTATATCATGGAATTAGGTGCCGCGGTGTATGGTGATCTTCCAGAGTCATTTATCGACAATATCTTCCCTGATTAGGTTAAGAATCATATTTTCTCTTAGACGGAATTAGTCTATGATGGGGAAAATTTTTAGGTGATAAATATGATTAAGTTAAAAGATATTCAAGACGCACGAGAGCGTATAAAAGATCAAATTATACAGACTCCAACAACCTACTCTTCAACATTTAGCCAACTGCTTAACTGTGAGTTATTTCTCAAACTAGAGAACTTGCAACTAACAGGAGCCTATAAGGTGAGAGGTGCGTTGAACCGCTTACAAAAGCTCTCTGATGAAGAGAAGAAAAAAGGTGTTATTGCTTCCTCTGCGGGAAACCATGCTCAGGGTGTTGCCTTGGCCGCCAAGAAATGTGGAATTCAAGCGACAATTGTCATGCCAGAAACAACTCCCCTTTCTAAGATTCAAGGGACTAAGAAATTTGGCGCCAATGTCGTTTTACATGGAGACTTTTACGATGATGCCTATCAAAAGGCCTTAGAAATTCAAAAAGCTCAAGGACAAACTTTTATTCACCCCTTTAACGATGATGATATCATTGCTGGTCAAGGAACAATTGGGCTTGAGATCTTAGAGAGCTTATCAAATATTGATATCGTTGTTTGCCCTATCGGAGGTGGAGGTTTAATTTCAGGGATTGCGACGGCCATCAAAAGCCTTAATCCTAATATTAAAATTGTCGGTGTTGAAGCGGAACAAATGGCCGCGATGAAGGCCAGTGTCGATGAAAAGAAATTAGCAGTTGTAGAAAAGAAGAAGACCATTGCTGATGGAATTGCTGTAACAACAGTTAAAGAGAATACCTTCAATATCGTTAAGAAATATGTTGATGAGATTGTCACAGTGACAGAACTTGAAATGGCCCACGCAATCATGATGCTACTTGAAACAGAGAAGGTCTTAGTTGAAGGAGCCGGAGCTGCTTCATTTGCAGCACTCACTTCAGGAAAGATCTCTGATATCGAAGGTAAGAAAGTTGTCTCTATTGTCTCAGGTGGAAATATAGACTTGAATTTCTTATCAAAGGTTTTAGAAAGAGGTCTCTCTGAGCACGGAAGACTTTGTAACCTCAAAGTTATTGTTCCAGATAAGCCAGGAATCATCTCTGATCTCTCACGAATTATCGCTGAACATGGTGCTAATATTGTCGATATCTACCACAATCGTACCTTCTCAAATACTCATCTTGGAGAAACCGCTGTGCATTTTACCCTAGAAACAAAGGGTCATGAGCATATTGAAGAGATTATCAAGGCCATTCAATCGCAAGGACTAGAGGTCCAGAGATAGCCTATAAAGTAAGCAGTGTCTAAGCTTTAGACACTGCCTAAACCAACGATCCTATTATTTCATAGACTTAAAATTGGCATGCCCCCTGCAATATAGAAATTGGGTAAATTGGGGGTAGCATATGAAAGGTAAATTTTTAATTTTATCAGTTTTTCTACAAGCATCTATTTTTGCATTAAATCTATCAAATCTTAATGAAATACGTATTGAACACGTTAAGGAACTTCTTGGTAAGAACTACGGAAGAAGTGTGGCAAGCGTTGACGTTAATCACAAGGACATCAAAGGACTTGTTTCTGAGACAGTCTCAAAGACTCTTCCAAAGAAGTATAAGTACAAAGCATCAATGATTACTAATGCCATTATCGCTGAAGCGATCAAGTATGAGTTAGACCCAGTCTTTCTCTCTGCAGTAATTATGAATGAATCCTCTTTCAATCCTAGTGCAAAGGGTACATCTGGAGAAATTGGACTAATGCAGATCCTTCCTTCAACGGGAAAGTGGATGGCCAAGAAAATTAAGATGAAATGGAGAGGAAAAAGAACTCTTCAAAACCCAGTACAGAATAATCAAGCTGGGAGCTGCTTATATTAACCTTCTTAGAAATAAGTATAAGCATGGTCAGCTCTATTTAGCGGCCTATAATATGGGTCCAGGAAATCTAAGACGAGCATTAAGTAAGAAAATTAGACCAAAGGACTATACGGTTGCAGTTATGAAGAGGTATTTCGATATCTATAAGAAGATATAATCGTCAGTGACTTTTCAAGACCCATCCTCTTCGATAAGATGGGTCTATGACTATTCTAAACAAACTCCTGAAGGGAGAATCTTTCCTCGAAATCACAAGAAATAATCCAGACTTTCTAGCACCAGAGAAACTAGAGAATGAGTAAGTATCTTATTCTCCTTCACAATACAGGTTTTCTAGAAATTGTTCCGAAAGAAAGTGCGGACACTGCCATTATAATTTCAACGGCAATTCATGGAAATGAGACGGCACCAATCGAAATCTGCGATGAAGTTATTAGCGAAGTCTTAACTCAAAAGCTTGAATTAAAATATCCAACTCTCTTTATTCTTGGAAACCCAAGGGCCATGAATATTGCGAAGAGATTTGTCGACTACAATCTCAACCGACTCTTTGTTGGAACTCATAAGAGAATTGAGCCATGTTATGAAACAAAGAGAGCAAGTGAAATAGAGTCCGTCGTAGAAGATTTCTACCAAAGACATGATCTTTCTAAAAAGTGGCACTATGATCTTCACACGGCCATTAAGCCCTCTCAAATTGAAAAATTTGCAATCTCACCCTATTCACCAACAAATATCGAGTCCAATGAACAACTCAATATGATGGAGTCTCTTGGAGCTGAGGCAATTCTCTTTTCAAAGAGTGAATCGACGACATTTTCGTATCATACAAAATCACTCTATGGTGCACACTCTTTCACAGTAGAACTTGGAAAGGTTCATCCTATTTGGAACGAAAACCCAAGTGAGTAGTTTTGCAAAAACAAGAATGAATCTAAGGAAAATACTTAGTAAGGAAATCACTGTAAGCTCTGAACTCAATAAAGATTTAAAACTCTTTAATGTTCATCATTCTGCCATCAAAAAGAGTGATGACTTTGATTTCTACTTTCCTGATGATACGAAGAACTTTACTCTCTTTAAAAAAGGCGAAAAGATATATCACGACCTTGGTAAGGACTATATTGCAGATATAGATATGCGTGTTATCTTTCCAATAAAGATGTCATTATAGGTCAAAGAGCGGCCCTCTTAATTATTGAGTCATAAGGAAGAAATATGAGAGTCTTAAATATTATTCGTAAAGATGGGCCGAGGAACTTTCTAAGTGATCTCTATTACCATCTGATGAATATGTCATGGGGACCTTTTCTCTTTCTCTTCTTAATTCTATTTATCTTATTAAATATATGCTTCGCTCTTCTCTACACAGCTTTTCCTAGTTCAACCACTGGAGATGGGAGCTTCCTCTCAAACCTCTTCTTTAGTGTGCACACACTATCTACTGTAGGCTATGGAAATATTTCTCCCAATGGACTCATTGGAAATCTCATCTCGACGATCGAGATTTTTACAGGAATGCTCTCTCTTGCAATTATGACGGGACTTATCTTTTCAAAGTTCTCAATTCCAAAATCACAAATTCTCTTTAGTAAGAACTTACTATTAACTAAGTACAATGGTGTTGATCATCTCATGCTTAGGGTGGCCAATGTCAGATCAAATCGCATTATGAATGCAAAAGCTGGTATGACACTTCTAAGAAATGAAGTTAGCCCTGAGGGAATTAGTCTAAGAAAGATGCACAACCTCAAACTCGTCAGGACAGAGACTCCTATCTTCTCTCTCAGTCTCACAATCATGCATCCCATTGACTCTTCAAGCCCACTCTATGGAATCTCTTCCGAAGAAATCCTAGGCCACCAATTTGGCTTAACAGCTTCGCTTAGTGGTCTAGATGAAACTATTGGCCAATCAATCAGCGCTTCAAATTTCTATACTGTGGAAGATCTTGTGATTAACAGACAATTCAAAGATATCTTAGAAACAACAAAACATGGTGATACAGTGATCCACCTGGATCGCTTTCATGAATTCAAATAGTTACACTAGACAATGTTCTCATCCTGAAACATTATGTCCATATTTATAGTCTTTTTTTTGAACATTATTTATTCTATTATGAGTTAAATCATTAATTTTGGAGGAGATATGAAACCCAATATACTAATTGTCACTGCAAGTGATGGAAAGAACCTAGAGCTGGCCAATAAACTACACGAGCTCTCTACAGACTATAATGCGGAATTCTCAGTCGTAAAACTTAGCGACTACGAACTACCTGTTTACTCAACGGCAGAAGAAGGAAGAGGAACTCCCGAGGCGGCCAAGGCCCTGACAGATAAGTTTCTCAGCGCAAACGGATTTATCTTTTTATCACCTGAATATAATGGGTCAGTAACACCAAGTTTTATCAATGCCATTTCATGGATTTCACGCTCTGGAAATGAAGACTGGAGAGAGGCCTTTAATAATAAGCCGGCCGCAATTGGAACACACTCAGGTGGTGGAGGAAATCATGTCCTCATGGCCATGCAATCTCAGCTTAGTTTCATAGGATGTCATATTCTTGGAAGAAAGCTCCTCACAAGCTACTCCAAAGAGCTAAATCTTGATAGTGCAAAGGCCGTTCTTGAAACTCTAACTCAACTCGCAACTAAATAATAAAGGCTCCTCAAAGGAGCCTTTTCTATGACACATTAGTTTGCCCAAAGTTCTTACGTCCCTCAGAGATATCCCATATCGGAATCAAACAATTAAGTTCAGCTCCATGACCACTAACTTCATGAGCATCAAACTCTCCCCCCATTTGCTCGATAAGCTTCTTATGGACAGCGAGATCGATTGTCTCAAGCTCATGCTTTTCAACCAATGAAGTCGTAGACTTTTCTTTATTTATTGTTTCTAGAGTTGTTCTCATTTCAGACATACTTATGACTAAGAACTTCCCATGAGCAGAGCTAAGAGTATCAACGATGAGACGTATCTCTCCCCCTTGTGCAATTGAGAGAATCGTTTTGAGATTATATGAAAGAACCTGTGCAAGTCTTTCCTTATTTGTCAGAATCATTTGGGGCACAGAGGGATCAATTGACGTAAAGAGCTCCATGCCAGCATCTCTAATATTCTTCTCATGCTCTTTTGCAAAGTTTAATAAGTAATCCTGAACAGGAAGTTCATCATATTCTTCAACACTCCCCTCAATATCATTCTTAGCAACTTGATCAATACTTCCAATGAGGCTTTCGAGGTGTTGCCCCTCACTCTCAGCAATTTCCAAGAGATCCTTATTGCGCTTTGAGAGATTGCTTTCATGAACCTTATGGACGGCAGAATTAATAATGGCCAACTCTTTTTTAACTTCTTTATTAACATCTAACATTAGCTGCGATTTCTTTGTACTCTCTGCTTCGACCTTGGACTTTTCCTCTAATAGAGCATCTTCTCTTTCATAAATTTTTTCGGCCATGGCCTTTAAAGACATAATTAGCTGCCCTATTTCATCGTCTTCAGGGTAATCAAATCTAATATTTCGATCTCCTCTCGCAACTCTCTTAGCGATTCTCACACCATCTTTAAGAGGGCTAAGAACATTGTAATAGAGATAAATAAATGTCAGACAGAGAATAGAAAAGAAGGCCACATTAGAAAAGAGAATTAATGACCATGCCTTTTGCTGATCATTTGAAACGGCCGCTTGTGCATTTCCCGCGACAGTATCAAACTCATCAAAGTATGAGAGCATGATTTTTTCTAGTGAAAGCCTCGCACTTTCAAAGTCCTGGAGACTTGAAACTATTGAGTCAGTAGTGATTGTTTTATTAGTTAATTTATCAACACCACTAAGATATTTTTGATAGAAATAATAGAATTCTTCTTTATAAAGCTTAACTGCCAAAAGCGCGACTTGGGCACCTTCGAGTTTAGGAATCACGGCCCTTTCCATCTGTTCATATTGAACTCTTGCACGTTCAATTTCGTCTTGAAGATAGGCATCTTTTACGCGAATTCGATTCTCTAGCTCAATCTTAGTTAAATCACTATTTTGATAGTTTTTTATATCAGTAATAAGGGCTTCAAGAACTTGCATTGTCCGAGTTTGAATATCGGAGACGACAAATATATGCTTCGTGATATTAAGCTCTTGCTCAGCAAGCGCCTCCAAACGTCTCGTATATTCACTAAAGTGTGATTTAGACAGTATTGTTGTGGCCGTAAAGAATAGTATTCCCGCCAAGAAAGTTAAGAGAAACTTCATCTTAACGGAAGAAAGAAATGACATATATCCCCCTTAATAGCGCGATCTCACACCCACTATTTTAAGCAATGCCGCTATCAGAATTAGGAAAATATATTCATTATTTAAGACTACAAACGAAGTCTAATTAAAGAAAAAATATCTTTGACAATATTTCATCAAATTAATCAGACTATCTCAATATAAGCTTAAAGAGCCTCACAATTTATGAATACCTTCACAAATACGTCTGCCTACCTCATGGACTAAAGGACCTCTAAATCTGGCAATTTTTTAGTGGAGAGAATTTCCCATCCCCTCCCTCGCTAATTTTAGTTAGAATTTAGTATGACAAATTTAAATTATAAGAACTCTCAACTCCATCTTTTTGATGCTAATATTCCTCAATTAACGAAGAAGCTTAAAACCCCCTTCTACCTCTATTGTCAAAATACTCTTGAAGATAATTACCTTAACTTCTACAACAGTGCACTAGAGTATAATATTGAAAGGCCTCTTGTTTGCTTTGCCCTTAAGGCGAACCCAAATCACAAAGTCGTCAAGACTCTAGCAAAGCTAGGTGCTGGGGCCGATATTGTTTCAGGAGGAGAGCTAAAGAGGGCCCTAGAGTGTGGAATAGATCCTCAAAAAATAGTTTTCTCTGGCGTAGGAAAAACCAGAGAGGAAATTACCTATGCATTAAAATGTCATAAAGAAGGAATCTACTCTTTTAATGTGGAATCACTTGAAGAGCTAGAGCTTATTAATTCTCTTGCTAAGAAGCTGAAGAAGACCGCAAGAGTTGCCTTTCGCCTCAACCCTCAAGTTCAAGTTAAAACCCATAAGCATATTTCAACAGGCTTTAAAACACATAAGTTTGGTCTACTAAAAGAAGATATCGTAAAGGCCATTAAAAGTAAGAAGTATTGGAGTTCGACAAAATTAGTTGGCCTAAGTATTCATATCGGAAGCCAATTAACTTGTTTAAAGGCCACAGTTAAGGCCATCACAGAATTAACAAATCTAGCGCTGGAAAAGAAACTCCAACTAGAATTCTTTGACTTAGGCGGCGGACTTGGAGTTGATTATGAGAAAAGCGGAGATAAACCTAGTGCCAGCGACTATATGGAACTTGTCTCAAAGACTCTAGATAAGAATTATCATTCAAGAACCCAAAATAGACCACGTATTGTCTTTGAACCAGGAAGATCAATAAGTGCGACGGCTGGTCATTTTATTACGAGAGTCATTCGCACAAAGGAATCAGGCGAGTGCTTCTTTGCAATTGTTGATGGTGGAATGAATGATTTTGTAAGAACATCACTCTATGGGGCCTATCATGAAATCATCCCTCTTTCTCTGAATAGGAGAAAGAAAGTCAGAACAGATATTGTTGGTCCTATCTGCGAAACCGCAGACTGTTTTGGTAGTGGCAGGCTTTTACCAAAGCTCCAAACAGATGATCTGATCAGCGTTTCAGACGTAGGGGCCTATGGATACTCAATGTCTTCAAATTATAATATGAGAGAGAAACCTTCAGAATTCTTTCTTACGAATACCGGAAAAATACAAAAAGCCTAGTTAATCCAACATTTCCTTACAGGCCGTCATATTAGTTAAATGACAGAATGTGAGGAAATGCCATAACTTTCTATTAGACTTCTCACCTCTTAAGCTGAAATAATTTATGTCACAAGTATAGCAAAGGACACAATATGAAATTATGGAAGATGGTTATTTTAGCAGGAATGTTCACGGCAAATTCTTTTGGTATGAACAAAGTTATCTACGGAGAGGACAATCGCCTAGATATCTTCGAAGTAACAAATAGCATGCACCTAAGACTTGCTAAGGCAACGGCAGGAAAGGTTGCTAATTACAATCTTGATGAGCAAGTTAATGGAACATATAAGATGACTGGAAGCAGACTTAACGTTTGTGATGGAGATAAGTTTGACAACCAAATCACAAGCGCGACTTGTTCTGGTTTCTTAGTTGAAAGTAACGGAAAAGAATATCTTGTAACTGCTGGACACTGTATTAATAGCGATAGAGAGTGTTCAAGCCACAAGTGGGTATTTGACTATGCTCTCAACGATGCCTCTCAAAAAGACATCTATGTTGGAAAAGATAGCGTTTACTCTTGTAAGAGACTTGTTGAAAGAAAGCTTGAATCTTCAACTGGTGCAGACTACGCAGTACTAGAACTAGATAGAAAAGTGACAGGAAGAGAGCCATTAAGAGTGAGAAAAACAGGAGCTATTGAAAATGGTGACGAAATCCTAGTTATTGGACACCCGACAGGTCTTCCATCTAAAGTTGCTGGTGACGCCTTTGTAAGAGATAGCTCAAAATCAGCCTACTTTGAAACAAATCTAGATACTTTTGCTGGAAACTCTGGTTCAGCAGTATTTAACGCGAGAACAGGAGATGTTGAAGGTATCCTAGTTAGAGGTCACACAGACTACAAGTCATCAAGAGACTCAAATGGAAACTACTGTAGAACACCAGTTGTTTGTGAAATGGACTCTTGTCGTGGAGAAGATGTTACTAAAATCACTATCATTAAAGAATTTCAAAAATAATACCATTGCCCCCTACTCAGGGGGCTTTTTTTTATCCAATATTGCCAACACTCCCTCCTCAGACTACAATAAATTATATGAAGACCATTTTCCTCATCCTATTTTCTTTGCAATTTAGTGCGCAAGCTAGTGCAGGAAACTCTATCTCAGCAGTGACTGGTGAAGACTTTCCTCCATTCACGACAAGTGCTAAAGAAGGAGGAGGTAAGGCCGTCAAACTCATTCGTGATACTTTTCAAACCTTAGAAATGAATCTTAAATTGGACTGGCTTCCATGGAAGCGAGCTGAAAAGAAGACGGCCAACGGGGAATATGACTTTATTTTTCCCTATGTCAGAAATGCTCAAAGAGAGAAGCTATTCCATTACTCTAGGCCTCTCTATGAGATAAAGAACTTTCTCTATGTGCCAAAGAAGAAATCCCATATGCAAATCGACAAGTTCCTCGTTGAGCACAAGAAAATCTGTATCCCAGTTGGCTATAATACTCAAGAACTTGAGCCTTATATTAGTAAGTATTCTCTAGATCTTGTACGTCCATCAAAGATTGAGCCATGCTTCGTTCTTCTTAATAAAGAAAGAGTCGATGGCATGCTAACAAATAATTACTTGGCCAGTTACTATATTCAAAAACTATCGATTAAGAATATTAGACACCTTGAAAAAGTCTTCTCAAGAAAGACCTTACATGCACTCTTTCCTAGAAAGAAAGAAAGTTCAAAAGCTCTCTTAATCAAATTCAATAGGGCCTTAAAAAAAGTGACTGACCTTGCCTATTAGTTTAATTCTTCTTCTCGAATCGCATAGTCAAAATCAACTTCAGGCTCTTCAACGCATTCCCATTTTTCATAAGACTGAATGCGATCTTTTGCAAAACTAAAATAAATTATCCCTAAGAGTATCCCTAAGATAAAACCGAGAAAGTGTGAGAGATGACTCACTTGAACTTCAAAGACTTCAGGTATAAGGAGAAAACTTCCGACAATGAAGACTTTCATAAGCCTACGACTCAAAGGAATATGAGTTTGAATCTTTACATAGAGAGCAAACCAAAAGCCCCACAGATAGTAGAGAACACCAGAGATACCGACAATTCCAATATCATAATCAAATGACAGGAGAACTAGAATATTAATCACGATTCCAACAAAGATCCCAAATGCAGGATAAGACTTGAAACCATAGAATGTGCTAACATAATACCCCATAATGATTGTCATGATCGAGTTAGACATCAAGTGTTTCATATCACCATGAATAAAAATAGAAGTAATGAGTCGCCAATATTCGTGATCAGTAAAGACTCGACTTGGTTTTGCAATATAGTCGATATAACCATTCCACTGAAGGGCACTAAAGACAAAGCACAGAGCAAGCATTCCAAAAGAAATAAGAAGACCTCCTGAAAAGCGAGGTCGTGATAAATAGTTTTCTATAAAGACTTTCTTCGCCATAAATAGAAGATGGGAAGAAAGCAAGTGATGTCAATGATTCAAGATTTAAAGAGCAGGACCTATATTCATTAATCTCTCTATTATTGATGGGTTAGCACGATAGATTTTAACAGGAATTCCCTCCTCGACAAGTTTGAAAACTTCATCCATTTCGTCGTCATTAAGTGCCATGCACCCATTAGTCCAATCAACCATAGGATAAATATATTTTTGCATTAACTCTTCTAACTCTGCTTCATCGGTAATCATCCAACCTAAATACTCAAGTGCAAATTTCTTGAGGGCGGGATTAATTCTCTTAGGAGTCCCATGAATCTGAATAGCATCACCTAACTCTTTCACACTATATCCATTCTCCTTACCCCATTGGATGTCTTCTTTATTAGGGTAATTAATGAGAAGAGATTTTTTAAAGTTACTCCAGTTTTCAGTTACCTTTCTTTTAACTTTGTAGATACCTTCAGGAGTTTTATTATCACCTCTAAGTCTCTTAGGTCCCATCTGGAAAAAAGGATTATTATGCTTAAAGCTCAGTCTAATTCTGTATTCCTTAACAATATTTCCCTCCTCCATAAGAAGCATTCTACGAGAGCTCTTATAAACGCGAATCTCGTCAACTTTTGCGAATGTCGAAAGGGATACTAGAAGTAGTGTAATAATTAGACTTAGTTTTCTCATAGCTCAAATATAGCAGATTTTAGCCTTCAAAGACCTCTAAATAGCCAATATTATAATAATTACACATTGCACCACAACTAGAATGAGATATTCGTGACTGGGCAGACGAATTTTTCAAGTTTCTTCTTATAATCATCCTCAAATTCTTCTGTGCTAATCTTAGACAGGGCCATAAACTCTGACTTCTTCATCTGTGCCACAACATCAAATGGGAGAAATTGCTCAAGAGCATTCATTCCACCATCGACATTCTCAACAAGATTTCTAAACCCTCTAATATAGCCAAAGGCCTGTTCTTGTCTCTTATAACCTTCAAAGAAAGCTCCAACAATCTCGGCCTTTTCTTCAATACTTAGAAGATCCGATTGCCCTAGCGTCGCTCCCCAGTTATCCATAAATGGACCAACAGGAATTAAGAACTGAGAAGATTTTCTCAAGCACTTTGGCTGTCTCATCGACATGTGACGATGATTTTCTTTTGAACTAAATTCTTTATTCACCTTTCCTGAATAGACCAAGATAGGATTGTAGCTTTCATTGAGCTGATGTCCCAATTTAAAGATTCTTTTAAAGAAGGCATCGTTCTCATCCATTTGCCATTGAATCATAACTCGATCTAAATCACCAAAGTTATGGGCCATCAAAGGAGCAGCTCTTAGAAAGTTAATATGATCACGATCTTCACGAAGCTGAATCATAATCTCTTCTTCTTTCTTAATCTCCGCTAGGATCACATCGGCCATATCCTGAGCAAGCTCTGTCTTCTTATACTTAACCAATGCACAGTAAGCTCCAATGGCCACACTTAGCCATGTTCCTTCATGGGTACTCATTACTGTATCTTTTTGAGAGTTATACGACTTACGGCTAGTGACCTGAGAATAGTCCCATGTCCACGAATCAATTGTGATCTGGGCCATCTTCTCTATATGCTTCATGATGTGCCCATGTTTCCAGAGTGTCTCACGAATTTGGTTATCAACATCAGTTGGAACAAAAGTCCCAGCAGTACTCCAGTGGGCACAAAGACAAATATGGAAATACTCTGCCAGATTGATATTATTCAACTGCTTGAGGTTCTTCTTATAAAAACGTAGCTTCTCTAGAAACTGACGTTTGTCCCCAGTTGTATCGAGCTCTCCCTTAAATAAGAAGGGAGCTGTATTTTCAACATGTTGAAGGAGAATATTTGGAGCAATTCCTACTCCCTGTAGTGCCATACCTGATTTCTTTTTCTTTGCCATGGCCCTATATAACATGGCCGTTGCGAAAAAAAGATCAATTTATTCAAGGTATGAATATTTCTCTGAATTATGTGCTATAGATGGGCCATGGAAATTAAAAACTCAATCAGACTCAATAAATATATTAGCCAAAGTGGTATGTGCTCACGAAGAGAAGCCGATAGCTTTATCGATGAAGGAAAGGTCCTCATCAATGGAAAACCGGCCGGAGTTGGTGCCACAGTCGAGCCAGGCGATATTGTTATTGTCGATGGTAAAAAGATTGAGCCACGAGATGAAGAAAAACTCGTCTTTATCGCTCTCAATAAACCACGTGGGATAGTCTCAACAACTGAGTCCTCAGAAAAAGATAATATTGTTGATTACGTAGGTCATAGTATTCGAATCTTTCCTATCGGGCGACTTGATAAGGACTCTCAAGGTCTTATCTTCCTAACTAATAATGGTGATCTGGTTAACAAAATTTTAAGGGCCGGGAATAATCACGAGAAAGAATATATCGTTACTGTCGATAAGCCTATTACTGATGAGTTTATCAAAGGAATGGGTGCCGGTGTCCCTATTCTAGGCACAATGACAAAGAAATGTCAGGTCAGTAAAGAGTCGACGAACTCATTTAGGATTACATTAGTTCAAGGGCTCAATAGACAGATTCGTCGTATGAGTGAGTACTTTGGATACGAAGTTCAAAAGCTTGACCGAGTGAGAATTATGAATGTCAGCTTAAAAGGTCTTGCTGTTGGAGACTGGAGAGATCTCACTGATACTGAATTGAAGGAGCTTTTAAAAATGATTGAGGGCTCTTCCTCAGAGGCCAAGCCTAATGCAAAAACTCAAGGGGCCAATCGCAGTAAACAGCCTCAAAAGAAAACAGTAAAGGCCGGAAAAAATAACCAAGCAGGAGCAAAGAAAAAGAAGAGCAAGTACGACAAGATCTTTGCCAACCTCGATAAGCAGTACGAAAAAGACAAAAGGGCCGCTGCCGGACGTGGTGGTAAGCGTGGTAAACGACGCTAATTCGGGATTTCAACAACTAGACGCACCGCCAAGTAGTAAAATTGCATAAAAGAGGATAGTATCACCCAAATTTTATAAGCAATTACGAGGTTAATGATGACTAGCGAAGAATTCAAAGCGGCCATCCTGGCAGGGATTCCCAATGAACTCCCACCTAAGAAAGAGTATGAACCACAAATCAATCATGCTCCAAAAAGAAAAGATATTTTGAACGAGCAAGAAAAGAAGCTCGCACTCAAAAATGCACTAAGATACTTTCCAAAGAAATTTCATGCAGAACTTCTTCCAGAGTTTAAGGAAGAACTTGAAACTTTTGGACGAATCTATATGTATAGATTCAGACCAGATTATAAGATCTATGCAAGATCAATTGAAGACTACCCTCACAAGTCAAAACAAGCTGCGGCCATTATGCTCATGCTTTCCAATAACCTAGACTATGCTGTTGCTCAACATCCTCATGAGCTAATCACTTATGGTGGAAATGGTGCCGTTTTCCAAAACTGGGCCCAGTACCTTCTGACAATGCAATATCTAGCGACAATGACAGATGAGCAAACACTTCACCTCTACTCAGGACACCCGGCCGGACTCTTTCCCTCACACGCCGATGCTCCAAGAGTTGTCGTCACAAATGGAATGATGATTCCAAACTATTCGAAACCAGATGACTGGGAAAAATTTAATGCTTTAGGGGTCACACAATATGGTCAAATGACGGCTGGCTCATTCATGTATATTGGACCTCAAGGAATTGTTCATGGAACAACAATTACTGTTCTAAATGCCGGTAGAAAAATTTCCAATGGCAAAACAGACCTTGCCGGAAAACTCTTTGTCACAGCAGGACTGGGTGGAATGTCTGGTGCTCAACCTAAAGCTGCAGTTATTGCAGGATGTATTGGTCTGGTTGCCGAAATCAATCCTAAGGCCGTTAAAACAAGACACGAGCAAGGTTGGGTTGATGAAGTATACGAAGATCTTGATGCCTTAATTCCAAGAATTCGTCAGGCAAAAGAAAATAAGGAAATAGTCTCTATCGCCTACCAAGGAAATATTGTGAATCTTTGGGAGAGACTTGTTGAAGAAAATATCATGGTTGAACTTGGTTCAGACCAAACATCACTTCACAACCCTTGGGCCGGTGGTTATTACCCAGCTGATCTCTCGCTAGAAGAATCAAATGAGATGATGGCAAATAATCCCGATAAGTTTAGAGAGGAAGTTCAAAAAACTCTAAGACGACATGTTAAGGCCATAAACACACTGGCCGATAAAGGAATGTACTTCTTTGACTATGGAAATGCCTTCTTACTTGAATCTTCAAGAGCAGGTGCTGATATCATGAAGAATGATGAGGAATTCAAATATCCATCATATGTTCAAGATATTATGGGACCAATGTGCTTTGACTACGGTTTTGGCCCTTTTAGATGGGTTTGCACGAGCTCCGATCCAGCAGACCTTGAACTAACAGATAAAATTGCAACAGAAGTTTTAGAAAAACTGATGGCCGAGTCACCTGTAGAAATTCAACAACAGATGGCCGACAATATCCAATGGATTAAAGGTGCTCAGGAAAATAAACTTGTCGTAGGTTCACAAGCTAGAATTCTCTATGCAGATAGCGATGGTAGAACACAGATCGCCCTTGCTTTTAATAAAGCACTTAAAGATGGAAAGCTTAAAGCTCCAGTTGTTCTTGGTCGTGATCATCACGATGTCTCAGGAACAGATTCTCCTTACAGAGAAACTTCAAATATTTATGATGGATCTCAATTTACAGCAGATATGGCCGTTCAAAACTTCGTTGGGGATTCTTTTAGAGGAGCGACTTGGATATCTCTTCATAACGGCGGAGGTGTCGGATGGGGAGAAGTTATCAATGGTGGCTTTGGAATGGTTCTTGACGGTTCTGAAGACTGTGATAGACGTATTAAATCTATGCTCTTTTGGGATGTTAATAACGGAATTAACAGAAGAAGCTGGGCAAGAAATGAAGGTGCAATCTTCGCAATTAAACGCGCAATGGAGAGCGAGCCACTACTTCAAGTAACGCTACCAAATATTGTCGATGAGACATTACTATAGAAAAGTGGGGAGCAATGCTCCCCTTTTTTATCGCTTATAAATAATATCTAAATTCAACTTATCACCTTCATTTATAATCTTACCAATTCTTGTAATACGGCGCTTTCCATCTTCGCACTTTTCTTGAAATACAACATAATCAAGTGCACTAGAAATTGAATAACGAATATCCTCAAGAGAGCCAGTAAAGTCAGAGCTCAAGGCCTTAAGTTCTAACATTCTTAGAGAATCAAAAATATTCTCAGCACCTATTAGCATCATTCCGCTATGTCCCTCATGCAAAAGCTGAAGAAATGGCATCGTCTCTGGCCCCTGAACATCATCTAAGACGAGATAGTCTGCTCTAAGATATCTTGCGGACTCGACAAGACCAACCAGCTCATCCACGTGTGAATTTTCAGTTTGAAGTCTTGCAACCCTCTTTCTTGTAATAAGAAGATTTGCCATCTTTTCAATTGTCACTACTCTATAGTCCGGATCAATTGTATCAACAAGTAAGTTAAGAAGTGTCGTTTTTCCAGAACCAACAGCACCAGCAACAAGTAAACTTTTATTATCACCTATGATTTTCTTTATAAGCTTCTCACCTTCCTCATCAACAGCATCAAACTTCCTATAGTCACTCCAAGATAGTTGATTCTGTGGAATTTTTAAAAGATTGAGAATCGGTCCCTTAATAGATAAAGGGGGCAAGACACACATTACCCTAGTCGATTCATTGATAACGAAGTTGATAGAATGTTGTCCCTTTTTCAGTTCTCTTCCCGAAAGTTCTATCAGACGATAAATAAGGTCTGAAATTTCCTCAGAAGACTTAAAAAGCTGCTTCTCACAATTTATAACCTTTCCAGCTTCTTCGTAATAGACGTCATCCACAGAATCTATAATGATCTCGTGAATATTAGGATTTGAATATAACTCCCAAATCGGTCCAAATGCTTTTTCTAGATTTTTCATAATAACTCCTGTGTGGTGTTATCTGTATTATCGTTATTTTAAGATTTTTTCATACTAGGGAGCCCCCTAGGAAGGAAGCTAACCTACTGAATCCATTGAAGTCTAATAGCATTATTTACTGCTTCTGTTCTATTTGAGGCCTCTGTTTTCTTAAGAATAGAGCTTAGGTGATACTCAATCGTCTTAGCAGAGATCCTTAAAGCACTAGCGATTTCATTATTAGTGAAGCCATTTGCCACGTAACTTAGTATCTCGCTTTCTCTTTTAGTTAAAGGAGATTCTACTTTTTCTTGGGTTGTGCTGATTAAGCTATTGAGTGATTCAATCTTTGCGTGAAATGTCGCTAGAATATTTTTTGCGACAATATTTTTGGAAGGAACAACTAATTCGTAATCTCGACAAAGAGATTTCAAATCTTCAACTTCTTCCTGAATAGTTTTGATAAGATCATTATTCACTATGAAATTATAATATTAACTATTCAGGAAGATAAAGTATTAAAATAAATCTTTTAATTGATCGACATAGATTGGGCGCTTCATACCGACGAGGATATAATCAAAACCATACTCTTGATACTTCTCAAGAATTGTCACTTGTAATGGTCTAGAGTCATCTTGAATTAGTCCAGTTTTAATTGCCTGCTGCCTGAAATCCTCAGCCGTTTGATTCATTCTTTGACGAGAAAAGTTCAAGGCGCAATCATAGAGTTCATAGAATGGTTCACTCTCCTTCGCACTCAAATCCCCTCCCCAAATACGAGCAACCAACGGGAAGAAGTGGCCCATAAAAACTTGTTGAACTGCATCTTCACTAGGTAGAGTATTCCAAAGCCCCACAAATTGTTTAATAATGGGAACTTCTCGAATATCTTCGTCAGGGTCTTCTGCTCTAACTTTTTGATCAATAAGATCCAAACAATGATTAAGGAGTTGTTCTCCTCTTTCCTTTGAATCAAATTCCATGAATTCTCCGTAAGAAGCTAGTCTTACAAGCTGGTCGCCTTGATCACCTTTTGCAAAGGCATTAAGAGGTCGATTAATCATTGTCTTTAGCCCCATTCCCCTTGCCTTATCAAGAAGAGAGAATGGCCCATAGTGCTTTTCAAGAGCATCAATTTCAATGAGATTAAATGGGAACTGAACCCACTTAAAATGATGGTTCTCCCCTTGCTTTGTAGCACATTCATAAATACGGTCAATATCTGTGACTTTAGGATCTTGTGCCGAAAGAATGAAGTTATTTGAGCTAATCCCATATTCTCGAATCTTACCTTCAACAACAAGTTCTTCTAAGCAAGCGAAGGCCTTATCGATACGAGCATAATACTCTTCTTGAGTCGCTCCTTCTTCATAGAAATAATACTCGGGATTATGAAGAAGATAAGCATCAAGAGTTTCAAGACCTAAACGCTCAAGCGATAACTCGATCTGATTTCTAATAAACTCGGGGTGAATAGAATGCCAAAGACTATCATTAACTTTAACTAGATCATCTTTAGCCAGTCCCTTTTCATTGAGTTCTTGAACGACACTTAAATTCGTTCCTTGAATATAACCAACTTTAGAAATGATGAGAGGTTTATGGGCAGCCTTTTTTAAGACTTCACCAATGAGTTTTTCACTTGCTCCATCAGTATAATTAGCAGATGTATCAATGAGAGTAATGCCGTATTCAATCGCCTTCTCTAGCGCCTGACGATGCTCATCTGATTCAATACTTATTCTATACCCACCAAAACCTAATGCCACTACGACTCCTCTTCTAAAGAAAATGTTCTCATATCAATACCAGATTCTTTAAGATATTTAAAGAATCGAGATGAATCATCACCTTCATTATGAACAGTGAGAAACTTTCCCTGTCCAAATTGCTTATTATTTAAAATATATTTATCTATCGTCCCCTTGGGAATAAAGCTCAGCTTTGGCAACTCTAACCGAGCGTTGGAATCACGTGATAATTTATAACCACTATTGTACTTAATCAGTTCGTTGTCGAGATCATTAAGTAGCTCTTTAGCCCTTGGAAAATCCTCATCTGTCTCAAAACACCAGTGATAACCTCTTCTTCCATCGTCTTTAAAATAAGGACAAATAAAGAACATCTCTTTTTTAAAGTCATACTTACTTAGGACACTATCTAGAAATTCGTGAATCATCGGTAAACTCAATCTCTCTGTCCCGGCCATATTGAGTTCTTCTTTCTCTCTACCGAGAATTTTTATAAGGGGTGGCTTCAATGATGTAAACTCAACAATATCCCCAATGCGATAACACATGAGTCCACCATAGGTTGTCATGAGTAGTCGATATTGCTTTCCAATTTCAACTTCATGAACTCCCAATCTTTTGGAATCAAGCTCTGAGCCCACTTCTTGAAACTGAAAGAAGCAGCTTTCTAAATCAAGATAGAGTTCTCCCGGAGTCTTTGAATACTGATAGGCCACCGGTGACTCTGTTGCAGAATAGACTTCCATAATTGGTGTATCCTCACCAATAAATTTACGCAATCTCTTCTCATGAGGTCCTACCGCTGCTCCAGAAAAAATATACATGACAAAGTTAGGCCAAATATCGCGAATATGTTTAACATCTTGCCCCTGCTCCTTAGCATAATTAAAGAGGGACTCATAAATAGGTAGCGCAAAAGCAGGAACAGAGGAAAAAGATCTAATATCTAAAGGATAGGATTCTTTTACCATCTCACTGACTTTCTCATTTATGGTAGGGAGTTTTATAATTTCTAAACTCGGTTTTACAATCTTCTTTGAAAATTTCGGGGCTAGCATTGTCATAATTCCTGCGGCATATCCAATGATTAGGCCCTTATCACTTTTTTTCAGTGATTGGATTTGCAGGACTCACAAGAATATTCTGATCAAGAATATCGTAGCGGTCATTGATATAACTAAAATGGAAAATGATATTGGTAGAAAACCTTCTAAAGTTTTTAATGAGTTTATCTGTATAAGGAATATACTTACTTTTCTTCGTTGATCCAGATGTTTTGGCCAGGTACTTCAACTTCCCTCGTTGAATCGTATTGGCAAAGTTATTTGCTCTTAAATGATCAAGGAGCTCTTGATAATCCAAATCGGTTGTGATTGGGACAATCTTATTAAAATCATCAATAGTTTTTACTTTGGAGAGATCAAATTGTTTCGCAAGCTCTGTTCCATCAAAATAATCAAGAATTTCAAAAAGAATCTTACTTTGTACCTCTTCAATATTTTCCGATAACTGTTTGATCTTTTTCTTGGTGCCTATGCGCAAGCCAACGTACCAAGAAATTTGGTGGTCTCATATTCTCTCCTTACATATCTTATCTTATCGGTTTAGGAAGTTGATTTCTTAGTTTTGCCCGAGCGTTTTAGTCCTCTAAAACATACTGGGATAACTCCTCTCTTGAAGCTATAATGAGGACTCAGGGGAGTTTAATATGCAAGAGTTTTATTTTCTAATGTGTCGACTGTGACCACCAAATAGAAAATCAAAGAGGTACACTCTTAACGGATTGTCCAAAGTGTCATAGTCATCATCTCAATGTCTTCTACCCAACACTTTCGAAGAAAGATTTCCTCAATGCCTTTAACTCAGATGAAGTTGGTCTAAGACGATATAAGAAGATGCTACCGATTCATGATGAAAATAATATTATCTCTTTTGGTGAAGGGAATATGCCACTTGATCGCTGGGAGTTTCTTGAAGATTTTGCCAAAGAATCAAAAGGAATATCATGCCAAGTCCTGGCCCATCGCCAAGATATGAACCCAAAAACAGGAAGCTTTAAAGACTTGGCAGGATGCTTAGTTTCTTCTGCTCTAAAAGAGGCCGAAGTTAAGAATTATGTGGTCGCCTCTACTGGAAATATTGGAGCTGCCTTTGCT